>DAWBVG010000064.1:0-4164 GCA_052279865.1 Muribaculaceae bacterium | reverse complement strand
GATTAGGAGGGAGCGACAAAACGTAGCTGCTGTTGCTTGCAATTGCAGTAATACGGCAAGGAAGAGGAATTTTATCATTTGTCTGTGCTGCAGTTGCAAGCAACAACAGCTACGATTTGATGCACCGTTCGATACAAATTTTTCAAGCGTGCTTCACCAAATACTGTCATGAAATTTAAACGCCAAGTAGCGAAGAATAAAAGCTTTTGATACAATAGCTTAAACACGGAGCCACAGAGGGACAGAGTTTTAGATTAATTTAATGTGAAATGGATAATGTTTAATTTTAAAGGCGCAGAGACATCTTACGATGTTGACAGGGACAGGAAGGGGGAAGCAATAGGGTTTGACTACATAAGGAAGGTGAAAAATATAAGCCGGAGATGGATTTTCCCGTCTCCGGCTTTTAAATAATCTATCTGATATAGGTTAATTCAGATTTTTAGTATTAACTGACTTTCAGGATTATTTGGTAACGCGTTCGAGCCAGTTGACCATAGCGAACATTACGCCCATCGAGACAACGCAGACAGAGAGGAAGACGGTCCATGCAACCCAGATGGGGCAAGCATTGTAGATAAGCGGACCGATCCAGAGAAGAAGGTTGCCGACTGCTGTCGCGCCGAGCCAGAGACCCTGGCAGAGACCCTGAAGATGCTTGGGAGCTACCTTGGATACAAATGAAAGTCCTAGCGGGGAGATGAAGAGCTCTGCTACAGTGAGGAAGAAATAGAGAACGAACAATACCCAGGGACCGGTCTTGAGACCTTCAGCCACGGCGGGAGCAAGACTCTTGAACTCATCTGCAGAGGGGTATCCTTTCACTGCTGAGAAAATGGTGAGGAAAAGATATGCTATGCCGGCAAGACCCATACCGATCGCAATCTTCTTCGGGGTGGAAATCTCTTTACCTCTCTTTGCGAGCATGGAGAAAATCCACATCACAATCGGTGTGAGGATGATCACATAGAAGGGATTGAGCGCTTGCCAGATCTCGGGTTGAACAGAGTCTGTCTTCACGAAGTCGCGGGCGAAGAGTGAAAGAGATGTTCCGTTCTGATGGAAAGAGAACCAGAAGAAGATGGCGATGCCGAGCACTGCGAAGAGTGCATACATGCGCTGTTTGATCTCTTTTGCCATACGAGCCTTCTCCTCGGGAGTGTACTGCACGGTTTCCGCTTTGTCTTTCTTTGCGGGAGAGGGAAGACCATTCTTTGTTGCGAGGAAGATTGCCAGTGAAATCAACATGGCTGCCACGGAAGCGATGAAGCTGTAGTGTATACCGGTGTTGAACACGTCGAGATACTGGGTGCAGAATCCTGCCACATCCTGCATATTGCCACCCATTTCGGTGATGAGGGCATAGAGGTTGTCGGCATTCTGCTGGTTCATGTTGTCGGTTACGCTCAGGTATTCGTGACAGAGCGCCGGGAGCGATGCATTGTAAGCAAGATTATGCACGCCGAGCCACCATGATCTGAGAATCGGAGCGATAAACGGAGCCAATACGCCTCCGATGTTGATGAACACGTAGAAGATCTGGAAACCGGAGTCGCGCTGAGATGCATAGCGGGGATTATCGTATAGCTGACCAACGATAGCCTGCAGGTTGCCTTTGAACAGACCGTTGCCGAAGGCGATAAGGAAAAGAGCCACGCATGTGAGGGTCAACAGCCAGGTGGTGTTCTCCGGGGTGGCAAGGATTGGCACTGCAAGCACCACGTATCCGGCAGTCATGACCATGAGTCCGGAGATGATGGTTCCCTTATAATTCTGTGTGCGGTCGGCGATGAGACCGCCGACGAGACTCAGGATGTAGATTCCTGCATAGAAACAGGAATACACGATGGCACTCGTTTCCTCCTTTAAGCCGAACTTCGAGCATAGGAACAACACGAGCACCGCGTTCATGATGTAATAGCCGAATCGTTCGCCCATGTTTGAGAGGGCAGCCGGGATAAGGCCTTTGGGTTGGTTCTTGAACATGTAGATTAAGATTTACTATTAAAAATTATCAAGGAGTTTGTATGCTTTGGCATAGTTGTGGATCTGCTTCACCATTGCCACGAGTCCGTTGGAACGCGTGGGGGAAAGATGTTCTTTCAGTCCGATTTTGTCGATGAAATAAAGATCGGTGTCCAGGATTTCATCGGGAGTGCGTTCGTTAAACACACGCATCAGGAGCGCAACAATCCCTTTTACGATCAGCGCGTCGGAATCGGCTTCAAACTTGATCCGGTCATCGCTGTCGCGTTGCGCCGAAATCCAGACCCGGCTCTGGCAGCCTTCGATGAGGTTCTGAGGAGTCTTTTCAGCTTCGGGATATTCGGGAAGAGTGTTTCCAAGCTCTATGATATAGGCATAGCGGTCCATCCAATCGGTGAGACCGTCGAATTCTTCGATTATTTCATCTTGTGTTTCGTTAACAGTCATTTTTTATTAATTTAAGTTTCGCGAGCTTCAACTTAAAGTTTAGAAGTTTAAAAGTTTAGAAGTTTAATTGATGCGAAGACTAAACTCATAGACTGCGCACAGCGCGATTAAACTTATAAACTTCAACTTTATGCTTGCTAAAGTTGAATACTAATTTTCTCCAAAGTTAATAATTTTTATAAAATCATAAAATATTTATGATAAAAAAGGGAGGATATTTGTTATATCAAAATAAAAGAGTTAAATTTGCACCCGAAATAAAAACGACGGGCGAACCGTCAGAAAGGGTCTTTTTTTTCCGGATCATCAATCGGTGATGATGCCGAACCGAGAAAAAGGATTCTTTATTTTTTTAACGCTTACCAATAAACAAAATATAATATGGCAACTTATCTGACCCAAGAGGGATATAATAAAAAGATGGAGGAGCTCTCCGCTTTGGAGGCGCAGCGTCCTGCCATCAAACAGGCTATCGCCGAGGCCCGCGACAAGGGTGACCTCTCCGAGAATGCCGAGTATGACGCAGCTAAAGAGGCTCAGGGAATGCTTGAGATGAAGATCTCTAAGCTCAAAGAGCTCATCGCAAGCGCACGTATTATTGATGACAGCAAACTGAACACGGAGGAAGTGCAGATCCTTAATAAGGTTACAATCCGCAACGGTAAGGGTATGACCATGAGTTATACCATTGTTACTGAAAGCGAGGCGAATCTTCGCGAATTCAAGATCGCATCCAACACCCCGATCGCGCAGGCTCTGCTCGGTCATAAGGTTGGTGATCACGTGAAGGTGAATGCACCTGCCGGAGTTATAGATTTCGAGATAATCAAAATCGAAGTGTAGTTGTAGCAGCCTTTAGGTTTTCCTAACACCTAAAGCCTAACACCTAAAGCCTAAAAGAAACATGACTGTTTTTTCGAAGATAATAGCAGGAGAGATTCCCTGTTATAAGATAGCTGAGAACGATAAGTTCTTTGCTTTCATGGATATAAATCCGGTAAACTGGGGTCACACACTCGTTGTCCCCAAGAAGGAAACGGATTATATCTTTGATATAGAAGATGAAGAGCTCGGCGAGATGATGGTCTTCGCCAAGAAAGTGGCAAAAGCCATTAAGGAGGCAATACCCTGCCGTAAGGTCGGTGTGACCGTGCTCGGTCTTGAAGTGCCTCACGCTCATATTCATCTTGTGCCTCTGCAGAAAGAGGGTGATATGGATTTCAAACAGAAAATTTCAAATCCAGATCCTGCACGCATGGCAGAACTCGCTGAGGCAATATCCTCAAAATTCGAGGCTTAAATAAATTGAATTAAGAAATTTTGAAGAAGCATTGGAAACGATGCTTCTTTTTTTGTTAATTAATATATACATTTGCACTTAGAAATGAAGTTGTTTAAACAACTTCAATGTATATTTAGAAATCAACGAACATTCAAGATATGGAAAATTTCACATTTTGCTCCCCAACGGAGTTTATATTCGGTAGAGACACTCAGAAACAAGTAGGCAAAGCACTCAAACGCTACGGCGCGGCAAAAGTCATGATCGTTTATGGCAGCGAACGCATCCGTGAGAACGGATTGTTGAAGGAGATTGAGGATGCTATTGAGGCAGAAGGAATAGAATTCTGTGAGTTTGGCGGTATCGCTCCAAATCCTACGGCTGAAAGTGTATATGCCGGTATTGCAAAAGCTCTGGAGGAGAGTGTGAACTTCCTGTTGGCGGTAGGT
>DAWBVG010000063.1:0-4001 GCA_052279865.1 Muribaculaceae bacterium | reverse complement strand
GAGCCACATGATGAACATGGAGCCGGCAGCAAGAACGATGGTCATGAAAGCCACAGTCCAGAAGCCCATCTCCACGTGGCCACCGGCAGCCTGAACCTGATATTTAAGGTTCATCAGATAAGCCGGTCCCTGGAGCAGAAGAATCAACACTGTGAGATAACGGGTGTATTGGTTGAGCTTCATTCTTCCGCTCTCACCCTCTCTCTGCATCTTCTGGAACGCGGGGAGCACCATGCCAAGAAGCTGGATCACGATCGAAGCCGTGATGTAAGGCATGATACCCAGCGCGAAGATCGATGCCTGAGAGAATGCACCTCCCGAGAACATATCGAGCAGCTGCATCAGACCGTCGGCAGTGAAATTCTTAAGCGCCAGCAGTTCGTCGGGGTTGATGCCCGGCAGGACCACGTAGCATCCGAAACGATAGATGATCACCAGCAGCAGCGTGATGCCGATGCGTTTACGAAGATCCTCTACGCTCCAGATATTCTTTATTGTTTTAGTAAATCCCATTGTTAATTGTTGTTATTTTTTGATTACGGTTCCACCGGCAGCCGTGATGGCTTCCTCTGCCGACTTCGAGAAGGCATTGGCCTCAACTTCGAGAGCCTTTGTCACTGCGCCGTTGCCGAGCACCTTGACAAGAGCTTTCTTAGAAACAAGACCAGCCTGACGAAGGTCGTCGACCGTGATCTTGGTCAGGTTCGTGGCAGCAGCCAGAGCCTCAAGGGCGTCAAGATTGATTGCCTTGTATTCAACGCGGTTGATGTTCTTGAAACCGAACTTCGGAACGCGACGCTGGAGCGGCATCTGACCACCTTCGAAACCTACCTTGTGAGAATAACCTGAACGAGATTTTGCACCCTTGTGACCGCGGGTCGATGTGCCGCCGTAACCCGAACCGGGACCGCGGCCTACTCGTTTGTCACCCTTGTTGCTGCCGGGAGCCGGCTGTAAATTATGTAGTTTCATTGCGTTTCTGTGTTTTTAGAGTTTTGTCACTTCAACTAAATGATGAACCCTCTTTACCATTCCCATCACAGAAGGATTGTCCTCCTTGATTACGGAATGATTCATCTTGCGAAGGCCGAGAGCGTCGAGAGTGAGTTTCTGCACTTTCGGAGCGTTGATGCGGCTCTTTATCTGAGTGATTTTTATCTGTGCCATGTCTGCTTCTTATTTGCCGTTAAACACTTTTTCTACCGACACGCCACGGTTCTGAGCCACCTGCGCCGGGCTGCGGAGCTCATCGAGAGCTGCGATGGTAGCCTTAACGAGGTTGTGGGGGTTCGAAGAACCTTTAGATTTTGCGAGCACGTCGGTCACACCTACGCTCTCGAGCACAGCACGCATAGCGCCACCAGCCTTCACTCCGGTACCCTCGGAAGCAGGCTTGAGGAAGATGCGTGAGCCGCCGAACTTGGCGCTTACCTCGTGAGGAATTGTGCCTTTGTGCACGGGAACCTTGATGAGGTTCTTCTTCGCTGTCTCAACGCCCTTGGCGATGGCGGCGGTAACCTCATTGGCTTTGCCGAGACCCCAGCCGATCACACCGTCCTCGTTACCTACAACGACGATGGCAGCGAAGCTGAACGCGCGACCACCCTTGGTAACCTTCGTCACACGGTTGATGGCGACGAGACGGTCTTTCAATTCCAAATCATTTGTGGACTTAACTCTGTTATTTCTCTTTGCCATGATTCTAATTTAAAATTTAAGACCTCCCTTGCGGGCTGCATCGGCCAATGATTTCACTCTGCCATGGAAAAGATAACCGTTACGGTCGAACACGACTGTCTCGATACCCTTCTCCTGGGCTTTCTTTGCTATCTCTTCACCGACCTTGGCGGCAACCTCAGTCTTTGTGCCTCCCTCAAGACCTTTTGAAGACGCTGCGCAGAGTGTTGCGCCGGCGAGGTCGTCGATGAGCTGCACATAAATTCCCTTGTTGCTGCGGAACACGCTCATGCGGGGACGCGCTGCAGTGCCGGAAATTTTGCCGCGGATGCGGTTCTTAATCTTATTTCTTCTTGCTATTTTGGATATCATAGTTCCTCAATTTTTATTTGGCGTTAGCCGATTTTCCACTCTTGCGGCGGATGATCTCACCGACAAACTTAATACCTTTACCCTTGTAAGGCTCAGGCTTGCGAAGCGAACGGATCTTGGCGCAGACCTGACCCAGAAGCTGCTTGTCGCTGCTCTCGAGAATGATGAGCGGGTTCTTGTTGCGCTCTGTCTTAGCCTCAACCTTGATCTCCTTGGGAAGCTTGATATAGATAGCATGTGAAAAGCCTAAGGCGAGTTCGAGAACCTGACCTGTGGCTGTTGCGCGGTAACCTACGCCCACAAGCTCCATCTCTTTCTTGTAGCCTTCCGACACACCCACAACCATGTTGTGAACGAGTGCGCGGTAAAGACCGTGCATGGCGCGGTGCTCCTTGTCGTCGGTCGGACGAGTCAGAACCACGAGGCCATCCTCAACCTTAACTGTGATATCGGGGTTTACCTCCTGAGAGAGCTCCCCTTTCGGACCTTTTACAGTCACTACATTGTCTTTCACCTGTACGGTTACGCCGGCAGGTATCTCAATGGGTGCTTTACCTATTCTTGACATAATACCTCCTTTTTAATAAACGTAACACAATACTTCACCACCGATCTTGCGCTCTTTAGCCTCTTTGTTGGTCATCACGCCCTGTGAAGTTGAAAGGATCGCGATACCGAGTCCGTTGAGCACACGGGGCATCTCTTTGTAACCTGTATACTGGCGCAGACCCGGACGTGAAACGCGGTGAAGATTCTTGATTGCGTTCACTTTGTCGACCGGATCATACTTCAAGGCTATCTTGATGGTACCCTGGGGGGTATTGCCCTCCTCAAACTTGTAGTTGAGGATATAGCCCTGCTCGAAAAGGATCTTTGTGATCTCCTTTTTCATTTTGGAAGACGGAACCTCCACCACGCGGTGTCCTGCGCGGATGGCGTTTCTCAATCTTGTCAAATAATCTGCTATTGGATCAGTCATTGTTTAGATTGTTAAATTGATTCAGATATACTGAACAATATTTAATACTCTCTTTTTTCTGTTTATGGTCGGAGCCGGAGGCTGCCGGTAACCATTGATTACCAGCTTGCCTTCTTTACTCCGGGAATGAGGCCTGCGCTTGCCATCTCGCGGAACTGGATTCTGGAGATGCCGAACTGACGCATGTATCCTTTGGGACGGCCCGTGATCTCGCAACGGTTGTGAAGTCTCACCTTTGAAGCGTTCTTGGGAAGCTTCTGAAGCTTGGTGAGCGCCTCGTAGTCGATGTTGCCTTCAGCATCAGCAAGAGCAGCCTTCTTAAGGGCAGCCTTCTTCTCGGCGTATTTAGCCACCATGCGCTGACGCTTTACCTCGCGGGCTTTCATTGATTCTTTTGCCATGTCGAATTATTTTTTGAAGGGAAGTCCGAATTTCTTGAGAAGTGCGAAACCTTCCTCGTCGGTCTTTGCCGATGTAACGAAGGTGATGTTCATACCCTGGAGTTTCGGAACATTATCGATGTTGATCTCGGGGAAAATGATCTGCTCAGTGATGCCGAGGGTGTAGTTTCCTCTGCCGTCGAGCTTGGAGTTGATACCCTTGAAGTCGCGGATACGCGGAAGGGCAACCCTTACGAGGCGCTCCAGGAATTCATACATCTTGTCGCGACGGAGTGTTACCATTGCGCCGATGGGCATTTTCTTACGGAGCTTGAAGTTGGAGATATCCTTTCTTGAAAGAGTGGGTACCGCCTTCTGGCCTGTGATGGCTGTAAGCTCATTGATTGCTGTCTCGATCAGTTTCTTGTCCTGAGTTGCAGCGCCGAGTCCCTGGTTGATCACGATCTTCTCCAGGCGGGGAACCTGCATCACGGTGGTGTATTTGAATTCCTCCGTGAGCTCCGGAACTATTCTTTCCTTATAGTCTTTGCTAAGAGTTGTGCTCATTACTTAATCTCCTCTCCTGATTTTTT
>DAWBVG010000062.1:0-1964 GCA_052279865.1 Muribaculaceae bacterium | reverse complement strand
TTAAACTTTAAGTTGAAGCTTGCGAAACTTAAATATACTCTATGAATGTAAGAATCGAACCGGGATGGAAACAGGCACTTGGCGCTGAATTCGAGAAGCCCTATTTTGCGGCTCTTTCGGATCTTGTGCGTCGCGAATATTCTAATCCGGGCTGTAAGGTCTATCCTCCGGCGGGAAAAATTTTCTCTGCTTTCGACTCAACCCCTTTCGAAGACGTAAAAGTCGTAATAATCGGGCAGGATCCGTATCACGGTCCGGGACAGGCAAACGGTCTCTGTTTCTCGGTAAACCCCGGCATAGAAATCCCTCCGTCCCTTCGCAATATATTTCAGGAGATACATACCGATACCGGCAATCCCATCCCTGCTTCCGGAGATCTGTCCCGCTGGGCAGAACAGGGCGTACTGCTTCTCAACGCATCCCTCACGGTGCGCGAGCATCAGCCCAAATCCCATTCCGGCATTGGATGGGAAACCTTCACCGATGCCGCAGTCCACGCTTTGGCTGAGAACCGTGAAGGTTTGGTATTTCTTCTGTGGGGATCAGACGCTATCCGGAAAGGAGCATTTATCGACCGCGCCAAACATCTCGTGCTCACCGCGCCACACCCCTCCCCCCTCTCAGCTTACCGGGGATTCTTCGGTTGTCGTCACTTTTCCAAAGCAAACGAATATTTGATAGCACACGGCAAAACCCCGATAAACTGGTAAGAAGCTGTTTTAAATTCATCCAATTGAGAAACATAAGCCACATATTTATAATTCTCTGTGTTGCATTGCAGTCGGCTATTACCTCAAATGCCGCCGGTACAGACACCCGTGTGTTCTCCCCGACATTCCGCACTCTCAAGGTGAGCAATCCCGATAATTTCATGTCTCCTCCGGTAATTCGTCTCAACTCCGACGACCGACTGGTGATCTCTTTTGACGAGATAGCCGAAGACAACCGCTGGCTGCAGTATCGCTTGATTCATTGCAACGCCGACTGGCAACCGTCAAGACTCGTGGAATCGGAATATCTCGACGGATTCAACATCGCCGACATAGAAGACTTCGCTTTTTCCGAAAATACGTTTGTACATTTTGTCAACTACCGCATTGAGTTCCCCAACCAATCTATGCGACCTCTGGTTTCGGGCAACTATCTGCTGCAGGTGTTCGACCGCGATACTCCGGATGAAGTAATTCTCCAGGCTCGATTCATGGTTTCGGAAGAGGCAGCCGCAATCAACGGCATAGCCTCCGGGCGTACCGACCGAGGGCACAACACCAAATGGCAGCAACTCGACATGTCGGTGACACTGCGTGGCATAGAAAACGCCAATCCCTATCAGGATGTGGAGGTAACGCTTCTTCAGAACGGTAGCGAGCCAACGCGCCGAACCCTCCGGCGTCCACAACGCGTGGAGGGGAACACACTCGTATATCAACACCTCCCCGAACTCATATTCCCCGCCGGCAATGAATACCGCCGCTTTGAGAGCGTCAGCAACGGATTTCCCGGAATGGGTGTGGATTCCTTGAAATTCGGAGGCAGCAACTACCACGTCTGGCTTCGCAAAGACAGCGGACGCGTCCTGCGTAATTATGAATTCGACCGCACCCAACACGGACGCTTCCTCGTGCGCGAATATAACGCCACAGATTCCGATCTCGGAGCAGACTATATCACCGTCCACTTCTCACTCGACATGCCTCTCCTTCGCGATGCCGACATATATGTAGACGGAGAAATGACCCACAACCGCTTCGACTCCTCCAACCGCATGGTCTACGACTCAGCAGCGCGTCTTTACCGCCTCGATATGCCCCTCAAGCAAGGCGCCTACAACTACCGCTACCTCACCCTCCCCACCCATCTCCATTCAGCCTCATCTCGCCCCATCTCGCACCTTCAAGAAGCCCCATCCTGAGCCCTCACCGAAGGCAACATATTCGAGACCCAGAATGATTATTGGATAGCCG
>DAWBVG010000061.1:0-3646 GCA_052279865.1 Muribaculaceae bacterium | reverse complement strand
GCCGCCAGATCAGCAAGGAATCAAAGAAAGCCCTTGCCTGATTCATTAAACATTAAACATTTCTCATTAAACATTAAAATTGATAACGATGACACTCGAATATCTTCAAAATTACTGGTGGCTTCTCGTTTCCGTACTGGGTGGAATCCTCGTGTTCCTTCTTTTCGTTCAGGGTGGGCAGTCGATGATTCTTTCAGCCGGGTCCGAAACACGCCGCGACTTGATTGTCAACTCCATGGGTAGCAAATGGGAACTGACCTTCACCACGCTCGTTACCTTCGGAGGAGCAGCTTTCGCTTCGTTTCCTCTTTTCTATTCCACAAGCTTCGGAGGAGCTTACTGGCTCTGGATTCTTATACTTTTCAGTTTCATTGTGCAGGCGGTAAGCTACGAGTACCGTCGTAAAAAAGGAAACGTTTATGGAACAAAAACTTACGACATATTCCTTTTTATAAACGGCTGCGTTGGTTGTGTTCTGCTTGGAGTGGCTGTCTCCATGTTCTTCTTTGGAGGTGAATTCACAGTGAACCGTGGCAATCTTCTCAATGGCTCTGCTCCCGTAATTTCGCAGTGGGCACCTACACATGGGTTCGAAGCAATCTTCAACTGGAAAAACCTCATCCTCGGGGTTGCAGTTCTTTTCCTTGCCCGCACACAGGCATGCCTGTATATGATGAACAATATTGCAGATGACTCCTCTTTTTTCAAGACATTGAAAGCAAAGGCTCTGATCAATGGAGGAATTTTCCTTGTCTTCTTCCTATGGTTCCTCGCAATGTTGCTTACTGCCACCGGCTATACCGTAATTTCCGACGGTATCCGCACCGTTGATGTTCAGGAAACTCCCTTCAAGTATTTCCACAATTATGTTGACATGTGGTGGGCTGGAGCGACTCTGCTCGTTGGTGTTGTGCTTGTGCTTTTCGGATGGCTTAAATCATGTTTTGCAAAACATTTCACAAAAGGGATATGGTTTTCCGGAATTGGAACATTCCTCGTAGTTGCCTCACTCTTCTGGGTGGCAGGCTATGGCGACACTGCGTTCTATCCTTCATTGCTCAATCCGATAGACTCTCTCACCATCCGCAATGCCTCCTCTTCAGAATTCACGCTCAGGACAATGAGCTATGTTTCCATCCTCATACCTTTCGTGCTCGCATATATCGTTTACGTATGGCATTGTATGGACAAAAAGAAACTGACACCGGAATCCCTCGAATCCACCGACCACAAATATTGATTTAATCTTGATTATACTTCGATAATTGATTAACTTTGCAGCGCGATTTCATTGAGGAAATCGCGCTGCTTATTTATGGATAATAATCAGAAAAATATTCCTGACGCTGTTATTGAAACGAAAACGCCGCTTTGGCGCCTGTTCGCTTCATTTTTTAAGATCGGAGCATTCACATTCGGAGGAGGATGGGCAATGATCTCCATTATAGAACGAGAGATAGTAGACAAATACCACTGGATTGAAAAGGATGATTTTCTTGATCTTTTAGCAATCGCACAAAGTCTCCCCGGCATTCTTGCCGTGAATATAGCCACAGCTATAGGCGACAAATTGCGTGGCACACGCGGAAGCATCATAGCATCTCTGGGCACCATTCTTCCCTCTTTCCTTATTATCCTGGCTATAGCCATATTCCTCACTCCCGACATGATCAAGAACAACCGTGTGATCTCATCAATTTTCATGGGGATACGTCCGGCAGTGGTCGCGCTGATCATTGCTCCTGTGCTCACCTCAGCCAAGGCTGCCAAGATTGGATGGAAAACAGTCTGGATTCCCCTGCTTGTTGCATTCATGATATCAATAGATCAAGGTTTCATCTCAAACCCGATTCTTTACATCATCCTCGGAGCGCTCGGTGGCTTCCTCTTCTGGTGGCTTCCCCGCCGATCCCGTTCGTAACAGTCCCCCATTCCCATCATCCCATTCATCCCCATTAACCCCCATTTAAACATGCAAATCTACCTCAAACTCATATGGGCATACCTCAAGATCGGCATCTTCGGATTCGGCGGAGGCTATGCAATGCTTTCCCTCGTAGAAAAAGCCGTTGTCGGACCGGGCTGGATCACGGAAACAATGTTTACCGATATCGTTGCAATCTCGCAGATGACTCCGGGTCCCATTGGAATCAACTCCGCAACATATATCGGCTATGTGGCACCGGCGAGTGTTGACCCAGCGCTTCATGGAATTGGCTGGGGTCTTTTAGGGTCAGTTCTTGCAACACTTGCAGTAACCGTGCCCAGTTTCTTCCTTGTGCTCTATAGCGCACATTTCATTCGCAGGCACAATGAAAGCGGAGCCGTCAAGGCTGTTTTCTCAGGCTTGCGTCCCGTCGTTGTCGGACTTATTGCCTCCGCCGCAATCATGCTGATGAATGCCGCCAATTTCAATCCAAACGGGATATCTCGGGAAATGTGGCAAAATATAGCCATATGCGCCATTGCTTTCTGTCTGGCATATTTCCCGATTAAATTAAAGAAAAAATCTATTAAGATACATCCGATACTCATAATAATACTTGCCGGAGTTGCTGGATTCATTCTATATTATTGATCATGGAAAATATTGATAAACAATACGAGGAATCACTCAAATTTCTATACTCTCAACTCCCGATGTTTTCACGTGTGGGAGCGGCTGCCTATAAACCCGGGCTCGACCGCACGATCGCTCTTGCCAATCTCTTCGGCAATCCACACCGCAAGTTCCGTTCAATCCATATAGCCGGCACAAATGGCAAAGGGAGCACATCGCATATGCTTGCCTCTGTTTTGCAGTCTCACGGCTACAAAACAGCATTGTATACGTCGCCACACCTTGTCGACTTCAGGGAGCGCATCAGAATTAACGGGGAAATGATTCCAAAGGAGAAGGTGATAGATTTCACCAGACGTTGGCGCGAATCTGACAACGACATCAATCCATCTTTTTTTGAACTTACCATGACGATGGCTTTCGACTGGTTTGCATCTGAGAATGTAGATATAGCCGTGATTGAAGTCGGAATGGGAGGACGTCTGGATTCAACAAACATCATAACACCCGTAGCCTCTGCCATCACAAACATTTCCTTTGATCACACCCAGTTCCTTGGGGATACTCTCGCAAAAATTGCTGGAGAGAAAGCTGGAATAATGAAACCGGGAGTAACAACCGTCATCGGGGAAGCCACAGAGGAAACGGAGACAGTTTTCCGTAACCATGCGGTAGCAACAGGCGCGACACTGAAGGAGGCTTACAACACTCCCCTCCTCACCTCGTTTACTCCGGATGACGAATGGGGATGGCAATGTTCTTCTCCTATTACGGGCGACTTCCACCTTCCTCTTGCCGGGGAATACCAGAAGAAAAACATCAACACGCTCCTGAATATCCTCAATATCCTTCCTGATGTCGGAATCGAGCTGAATAAAGAGAAAACGCGCGATGGGATAGAGAAGGTTGTTGAAAACACAGGACTTATGGGGCGCTGGATGCGAATGTCATCCTCCCCCCTTACAATTTGCGATACCGGTCACAATGAAGCGGGATTGAAGTATAATCTCCATCAGCTGAATGAGATTATGCAGAAAAGACACGAGAAGACACCGGATGCAAAACTATTTATGATCATCGGCTTTG
>DAWBVG010000060.1:0-4590 GCA_052279865.1 Muribaculaceae bacterium | reverse complement strand
GGCATATCCATCGACTTGAGTTTCTCTACAAGCTCCTTGAACTCATTGTCGGTATACTGCCAGTAGCGGCTCCACCAGTAGCCGAAAGTATATTTGGGAGGGAGCGGAGCCCTGCCTGCCACCTTCTGATAGTCGGCAAGAGCCTGTTTGTAATCATTGCCATAAGCGAAAAGATAGAGGTCACGGCGGTTGCCATCCGGACGCACCGTCACCCACTCTTTCCAATGTGAATCGTCAGGAACAAGAATATGATTCTTGCTGTCATCAACCAATGCCCAGCCGTTTCTTGATACAATACCCTGTTCAAGAGGACCATTCTTCAGATCATATCCGTCGGCACCGTCGAGCGTGCGGCATGTGCCTAAAAGGTTTCCATCGTCTTGCATTCCCGGATGCCACACAATCTGTTTTTTGCCGTTCTTGATTTTTACTTCAAGATTCTTCTCATTGAATTCTTTTCCGTCATTGTCATAACGGAGGGTCAGGAAATCAGTGGTTACAGTGGTCTTGTTTCCCTTCTGAGCGACCTTAAACCTCGGCACCGTGAGATTGCGGTTCACGAACGTCAGCGACTTGTTGTCTTCAAATTTTCCATCATCGCTCCATTCCATACGTATCATCTTGGGAGTAAGCACCGTGAAGCGCGCATTCCCGGCAATCACAACAGCTTTGTCGTCAGCCTTCGGATTTTGGACATCCGTAGTGTTGGCGAGCATTGTCGGCAATGTTAACACAGCCATAATAACGGCAATAAGATATTGTTTCATTTAGTTAGGTATTGATAGATATTAATTTCTCAAAATTAATGCGGAATAAGGAGCGAGCTCTATTTTGCCACCGTTGAAGAGCGTAGTATCCGTCGGATCGGTAAACTTTCCGTCTTTAGCCACAATCACCCATTTTCCCTTCTTCACATTGACGGTCTGAGGATTGGATGCGCCATTGAATATTACCTTTATCTCCTTCCAGTCATCGCCGTTGGCGTTATCTTTCAGGGAGTAAGAGATAAGGTTGGGAGTCTTCTTGGAATCTATCTTATCGAATACAAGATGACGGGAAATATCCTCAGCAGAAGTCATGCGGAAAGCCGGATGCTCCTTACGCAATTTGATAAGATTCTGATAATATTCAAAGAGATCCTTATATTTCGCTTTGTTGCTCCAGTCAATGGCATTTATCGAATCTGGGCTCTTATATGAATTGTGAATACCCTTCTTGTCGCGGAAAACCTCCTCACCGGCAAACATAAACGGTGTGCCCTGCGAAGTAAACACTATTGTCTGTGCAAGTTTGGCGGCATTCAGCATATTCTCCTCGCTCTCGCCAGCCATTGATTTCTTGAGCTTGTCGGTGAGGCAAAGGTCATCGTGACACGACACATAGTTCACGATCATCTCGGGAGATTTGGCATACGCGAATTTGGAATTGTTGCCCTTCGAATAATCCACCTGCGGATGCGCCGTGGCTGCAACAATACCAATCTTCACTGTCTCTTCAAGACCCGGCTTGCCCGTAGCAAAACCACGATCCGCGGCGTCAGTATAATGACCTTTCACGGCATCACGCAAATCATCTGAGAAAACTGCGATATCCGTCATCTTCGACACATTCTCCTTAAGCGCACGGCGATCCTTGACAAGTGGTGAATCCCCCGCTGTCCAGCCCTCTCCATATACGAATATGGAAGGATTGATCTTCTTCAACTCGGCGGCTACACGGTTCATTGTCTCTGTGTCGTGAATAGCCATGAGGTCGAAACGGAAACCGTCGATATGATATTCGTCAGCCCAATATTTCACGGAATTCACGATATAATCGGAAGTCTGTTTTAGGTCGGAAGATGTTTCGTTGCCACAACCTGAAGCATCCGAATATTTGCCGTCATCCCAATGACGGTGGTAGTAACCGGGAGCTGTGAGTTCAAAATTCGAGCCATCGTTTTCTGCCGTATGGTTATAAACCACATCCATGATCACGCCAATTCCGGCATCATGAAGAGCCTTTATCATCTCTTTCATTTCTCGCACACGGGTAGCGGGATCGGAAGGATTTGTGGAATATGATCCCTCGGGAGCATTATAGTTCTGCGGATCATACCCCCAGTTATAGGTATTTTTCTGTAGGTTGGTTTCGTCTACAGAATTATAGTCATAAGACGGAAGAATGTGCACGTGCGTAACGCCCAACTCTTTGAGATGATCGATACCAGTTTTCTCTCCCTGCGGAGAAGTTGTGCCCGGCTCGGTGAGAGCAAGGAACTTTCCTTTGTTGGCGATTCCGGATGAGGGATGCATCGACATGTCGCGATGATGCATCTCATACACAATCACATCTGAAAAATTCTTCACTTCCGGACCTTTATCGCTGTTCCATCCATCGGGATTGGTCTTTGCAAAATCTATGATTGCTGCGCGTTTACCATTCACGCCGACAGCTTTTGCCCACACGCCCGGAGTCTCGGCAAGCCACTTACCGTTATACTTCACCTTGAAGGTGTAGAATTTGCCATAAAGCTGTTCCGGCACGGAAGCTGTCCATGTGCCCGTTGCGGCATCCTGCTTCATGGGAAGCGTCTTGTAAGCAGCGCCCGTGTGACCATTGTCATAAAGATTCACCACAACATCCTGAGCCTTCGGACTCCAAAGGCGGAAATGGGTACCAGAAGTATTCACGGTGAGTTCAAGGTCATCACCGGAATACGTAGGATAATCCAAAAATTGCGCATCATACGCACTTTGCGCAAAAGCAGGCACACAATTAATATTTCCCAAAGGTAAAATCAAACCGATTGCGGCTGTCATGGCTATTAGGTTTCTTTTAGATCTCATCATGTATTTGAATTTGTTAGTTAAGCATTTGCAAATATAATCATTATTTATTCAAGTAGCAAAAACTATTTCTTTTTATCGACCGATTGTCGATAAGGTTAAAGGTTAGAGGGAATAGGTTAAAGGTAAATTGGCACGCCTCAACAAACCGAGTCAACTAAATATTTAGACGCGAAGGCGCGAAGAGCAAAGTTTGATTCAAATTACGGATAACCTGATGATATGTGGCACTCTAACTTTGTGCCTCTGTCAGCATCGCCAGATGCCTCTGCGCCTTTCAATTAAACATTGCTCATTTTACATTAAACATTAATCTAAAGCTCTGTTCCTCTGTGTCCCTGTGTTTAAATTGCTGTATCATAATATTTTAAGATACATTATATTGAAAGCTTTTATTCTTCGCGTCTTCGCGTTTTAGTTTTGTAGAAGTATTACGCAAGTCAGACATTAAAGTCATGCCAATTCTTCCTTTTTGCCTGTTCCATTTTACTTTTTGCACTATCGAACCCGGTTCGATAAATGGGGATTTTGTGAAAAATCATCAATACTATATTGTTAGAATCAAATATAATCGTTAATTTTGCTTATGCAGATAGGATCTGCATATGTTAAATGCCTTGTCATTTAACCATTTGTTTTATTAAAGCGTTTTGGCTTTATCTGACTACTTAAAATCGCCAAATTTTGATACAGAAGATAAAGCAGTTCAAGGCGCTCATGCGTGTCGCATATCCATTCTCAATCATGAGATTCCGATATTCGATATGGCGTGGGAGTGGACTGTTTATTCTGTATAGGGCGTTTGGCGATGCCTGAGTAGTGATAAACTAAAGTCGTCCCGCGCTTTTTCGTATCACAACTAATGCCAAATTGGGACGAATATGGCACCATGAAAAAATGCGACGTTTTCTTTCTATCACACTTTGTGTTATGGCTTTTGTTGCCAACGCTCGTCAGATTACTCAGGAAGAGGCATATGTTATAGCCTCAAAGTTCTTCAATTATTCAAATTTATATTCACCCCCAAAGCAAATTGTTAATGTTAGAAAGGGCTGTTCCAAACAGGTTTCAGATTATCAACCGTATTATATCTTTAACAAATCCAATAAACAAGGATTTGTTATTGTAGCCGGAGATACGCGTCTAAAAAAAATTATCGGTTACTCAGATACAGGAACATTTGATGTTGACAATATCCCTCCTCAGCTATCTTATATTCTCTCCAAATATGCAGAAAAACTGAAAAGGGAGCCAGAAATTCATCAATCCGATCCGTCTTGGAACGTATCTGTTTCAAGATCCGGGGGAAGCGAAATACTTCTCAAAACTCCAGATTGGGGACAAAACTATCCATATAATGACAAATGTCCTACAATAAACGGGGTAAAAAGTCCTACAGGATGTATTGCCACCGCGATGGCGATTGTGATGAAGTACCATAAATTCCCTACTCAAGGAAAGAATATCTTTAAATACTTTGACTGGGACACAAATCAACAGGAAACAATAGATTTAAGCAAATATATATTCAATTGGGATGATATGTTCGATACATATTCCAAAGAGAATTATACAGATGATGAGGTTGAGACTATATCTAAATTGATGCAAATAATTGCATATTCTACTAATAGTGGTTTTAGTCCGACTGCAACGGAATCTAACGGAATTTTTATGGCGAATGCTTTTCATAGATATTTCAAATATAGTCAAGATTTACAGCTTGTTAACCATTGGAACTATGACTGTCTCTTATACACAT
>DAWBVG010000059.1:0-4271 GCA_052279865.1 Muribaculaceae bacterium | reverse complement strand
CTTACCGGTAGAATCAACGGCATAGCTCCGACACAAGGAAGTGTGTTCATAGCAGGCATGCAGGCAGTAATCGCAATCTTCGGTATTGCATGGATGGGTGACACATTCATCAATGGAAACATCACCGTAATAACGGAAGGAGTGAAAGGATTCGTGACGCAATGGCCCTGGCTATTCGGTATAGCACTCTTCGTTATGTCAATTCTATTATACAGCCAGGCAGCCACTGTCAGAGCGATAATGCCTCTCGGAATCGCACTGGGCATGAATCCATGGATGCTCATAGCCCTATTTCCTGCAGTTAACGGATATTTCTTTATCCCCAATTACCCAACCATCGTAGCGGCAATCAACTTCGACAGGACTGGAACCACACATATTGGCAAGTATATACTCAACCACTCGTTCATGATGCCAGGATTGGTGGCAACAATAGCGGCTGTAGCTACTGGCTTGTTGCTTATACAGGTGTATTGAGGCTTTAGGTTTTAGGCTTTAGAAACATACATATAAAGTAAAAGAAATTATTAATAACCATAAATATTACACTTATGAAGAAGTTGAAAAATTTCGGCCTTTTGGCAGTCATGTTGCTGACATCCGTGGCTACGGCATTTGCTCAGCAGAAACCGAATGTGTATATTCTCGCCACCGGCGGAACAATCGCCGGAACGGGTAAATCCGCAACAGCTTCCGGTTATACAGCCGGTCAGGTTGCAATCCAGTCGCTAATCGATGCCGTTCCTCAGATGCAGGATGTGGCAAACGTGACAGGTGAACAGATCGTGAATATCGGTTCTCAGGATATGAACGACCAGGTATGGCTTACTCTTGCCAAACGAATCAATGAACTGCTCGCCCAGGATAATGTTGACGGCATAGTGATCACTCACGGAACCGACACAATGGAGGAGACAGCTTATTTCTTGAATCTTACCGTCAAAAGCGACAAACCGGTAGTGCTCACAGGAGCCATGCGCCCCTCAACGGCAATGAGTGCCGACGGTCCTCTAAACCTTTACAACTCGGTTGTTGTGGCAGCCGATCCTACTTCAAAAGATCGTGGCGTAATGGTTGTGATGAATGGTCTTATACTCGGTGCACACGCCACCCAGAAGATGAACACTGTAAGCGTTCAGACTTTCCAGGCTCCCGATTCAGGTCCTCTCGGTTATATCTACAACAGCAAACCTTACTGGAACATGAAAACACTTGCCAAACACACAACTCAATCCGTGTTTGACGTCACCAATCTTACAAGCCTTCCCAAGGTCGGCATCGTTTACGCTTACTCAAATGTTGACGCTGATGTCATGAATCCTTTCCTTACCAATGGATACCAGGGTGTGATCCATGCAGGTCTCGGCAACGGTAACTACCATAAGAATATATTCCCGAAACTTCTGGAAGCCCGTAAACTCGGCATCATAGTGGTTCGTTCAAGCCGCGTTCCTACCGGTCCGACAACTCTTTATGACGAGGTTGACGATGAGAAATATCAGTTTGTAGCATCATGGGAACTCAATCCTCAGAAAGCACGCGTGCTCCTGATGCTTGCCCTTACCCGCACAAACGACTGGCAGCAGATCCAGAAATATTTTGAAGAATATTAATTCAAAAAATATTGAAGAGTATTGATTTTTAATAGTTGTCCGCAGGGTCCGCAATGACCTTGAAGACCCTGCGGATATTTCACTCCACTTAAATCTGAAATATAATGAAACGCACATCCATATTGTTAACAGGCGCAGCATTTGCATTCTGCGCGCTTCCCGGAATTGCCCAGCAGGAACGCATCAACGATTTCCGCACTGATAATGAGGAAGGCTTGATCGAAACAATCGCTAAAGTTGAGAAAAAGACAGATAAATTCAATCTTTATCTCAATATGCATGGCTCTCTGAATTTTGATTGGACCGGTTCGAATTTCGACGAAGCCAAATTCAAGATGAATCAGCTCCGCATTGAAGCCAAGGGAAACATCAACGACTGGCTTAGCTATCGCTATCGTCAGCGTCTCAACAAAGGAGACAGCCCCAACGGCTATCGCGACAACCTGCTCAACAGCATCGACATTGCCGGAATCGGTATCAATCTGAAGAAATGGTCGTTCTTCCTCGGTAAGCAATGTGCATCTTACGGAGGTATCGAGTTTGACCTCAACCCTATCGAGATCTATCAGTATTCCGATATGGTGGACTACATGAGCAACTTCATGAGCGGTGTTAATATCGCATACAACTTCACTCCGAAGCAGCAGTTGCAATTCCAGGTGCTGAATGCATATAACGACAGCTCCAGAGATATGTATGGCAACTATGAGAAAGCCAAGATTCCTATGGTATATACGCTTAACTGGAACGGTAATTTCGCAGATGTCTACAAGACCCGCTGGTCTGCTTCATTCATGAATGAGACCAAGGGAGAGCACATGTGGTATTTCGCACTCGGTAATGATTTCAACATCTCGGATAAGGTTCAGGCATACTTCGACTGGATGTATTCTCGCGAAGGAGTTGACCGCAAAGGCATCATCTCAAGCATCGTGCAGAATGGCGACTGGCAGGCAACGAGCGGCTATAAGACAGCGAAGACCGACATAATGTCTTTCGTGTTCCATCTCAACTATCGCTTCCACCCGGCTTGGAATATTTTCGCCAAATTCATGGCTGAAAACGAAGGTGTCTACAAAACAACCCAACAGGCAGGCGCTCCCGACATCACAGTTGAGAAAGGTCGCTACCGCACAGCATGGGGTTATATCGGAGGTATTGAATACTATCCCTTCAAAGACCGTAATCTTCACTTCTTCGCAACATACGTAGGAAGAAATTACAAATACACAGACCGAGCCAAAGCCTTTGGCGTAGAAGACTATTCCACCAATCAACTCTCCGTTGGCTTCATCTGGCAGATGCCGGTATTCTAAGTCCAATTCCGAGCATCAGATTCTGAGGATCTTTGAAATCGCCAAGGCGATAGCCCACGTTCAGATAAACGTTTCTTGTCAGAAATGCTTTCACTGCAAGCATCTGAAAGAAACGTTTTTCTTCTTTTGGATTAAGCATATTATACCCTATTCCGGCACTAACTGAAAAAATAGGCATCGTGAACTCTGCCATTGCAGCCAGTCCCACACTCAATTGCTTGCCGAAAGGAGGCTTGTCAAACTCTGCGTCTATATAATAACCTCCCTTCCAATAAGGAACCAATCCCGAGCTCCTGTCATATTTCATATCCAATGCCACTCCTGTTGAGAACCACCGATTGACCTTACGCATAGGTGTAAACTGGAGTCCGGCAACAGCATAATTTCCTTTGATGAGCATCTCTGTACCCTCTATAACCACATGTCGCTTGCGCCATGCGCCATATGCCATCATATCCCACAACCATCTTCCCTTATCAGCCTCCTCTTTCATCGTATCGTCCGGTTCTTCCGCTTTCGGCATAGGATTGATCACATAAGCTGCACCGATTGAGATACCCGCGGTATTAATACCTGAATTAGGGAAAGAGGTGTTGCCATTGGAAAAATGCGTCACGTCCACGCCAAGACTTAAATGCCAATGAGGAGCCAAAGCATAATGAAGTTTAATGCCCGCGCTCATATGTGCCGTAACTCTGGTAGAAATCGCACCATTTGTATAACCAAGATCCAGGTCACCTGTTCTATCGCCCCACCCCATTGCAGCCCCGAAACGCCATTCATAGCCGAGCCATAACCGGCTGCTGAAATGCTTGAAAGGAGCACCTTGATACACATACAAAGATACAGGCGTGCCAAGAAACCGCTGTCGGAAGAATGTGCGCAAATCGACTCCTACACCTTGATAAAGTCCTTGATACAATCGTCCTTCACGTGAATGGGGATTAAAACTGAAATCTCCACGCAACGATGCGGCAAACGAACAATGCACTTTGTCGCCATATAAATTATCCCCCTTCAATGAAGAATTGGTCGGTATGACATATGCCGGCGACAACTCCATTCCCACCCTCCACTGCAAGGAATCCATTTGCGAGGCATTCACCGATAATGCCCATACTATGCTGAGAAAAATGATTGCAACTCTTTTCATCAAGTCTTTTCCTGTTGAGTCTGCAAAATTAAGATATAAAAAGCAATAAACAAACAATTGACCCATCTTAAATGTCGCCTCCTCAAATCGAAGCTGCTGTCGCTCGCAACTGCAGCCTCGCGGTAAGGAAGAGGAATTTTATCCGTTGTTTGTGCTGCAGTTGCGAGCAACCGCAGCTACGACCTGAGG
>DAWBVG010000058.1:0-5031 GCA_052279865.1 Muribaculaceae bacterium | reverse complement strand
GGCTATAGAGGAGAGGATGAAAAGAAGGCGCGTGAACCTGGAGACATAGGAAAGTTCGCGGACTCCCCAGATACAGATTACTGCAGAGAAGCCAAGAACAGCTCCGCTGCTTTTGAGAGGATTGGCAAAAGAGTCGGATAAGTTCAGGATGAGCAATGTTGCGCAAACTAAAGTCACGCATATCTGCGCAACAACATACCAAATCATTGCTCTTCTCGATTTTGCCGGATCATTTGTCTCCATAATATTGTTCATTATTATAATTATTTTTGCAAAACTATCAATTATAATCGAAATAGCAAAGCTCCCCAACACCATATCAGTGTAATAAACCCAAATTTATAATGCGAAGTAAGGATTCTGTCTCGATTCGTATTACTGATTATTGGATATTTAAATCTTTAAAAAGTAATCAAAAGCGCGAGGTCAATCTTGCGCTTTTGTCGTTTATGTTGGAGCATGCGGAGGAAGTTCTGAAATTCTCTCATTTTGCGGAGATTCTGCCTGAAACTTTGCGTAAGGTTGGGTGTTTTAAAGATGGGGCGGAATGGGGCTGCATGGGGCGAAACGGGGAGAGATGGGGCGAGATGGGGTGGAATGGGGCTGTATGGGACGGATGGGGATAGGGCGAGATAGGACTTGATGGGCGAGATGGAGACGGATGGGGCGTGAGAGGGGGAATATGGAAATAAAAAAACATTAAAATAAATAAAGGAATTATGAAAAAGAGAGGATTTATGAAGGGCACGGTTGTTGCTCTCGCGGCTGCGATGATGCTGTCGGGCTGCTCGTCGATAAAGAATACATGGGATGGTATGAGTCAGGCTGGTCAGGGTGCTACAGCCGGCGGCACTATCGGTGCCGCTGTCGGCACGGGTGTCGGCGCTTTGATCGGTGGCGGTAAGGGCACGTGGATTGGTGCGCTCGTCGGTGGCGCGCTCGGTGCGGGTACCGGTGCGTTGGTCGGTAACCATATGGATCAGCAGAAGAAGGCTTTGGAAGAGCAACTTTCACAGATGCAGGCTCAGGAGAATCAGAACTCCAAGGATATCGAGGATATCAAGGTGCAGATGGTGAAAGACCGTAATGACCTTGATGCCATTAAGCTTGTGCTTGGAGATGCTGTGCTTTTCCAGACCGGTAAGAGCAATCTTTCGCAGGCTGCCGATGCCACTCTCAGTCGCGTGGCTTATAACCTGAAACAATTCCCAGACACAGATATTACCGTTGTCGGCTATACTGACAATACCGGTAGCGAACAGTTCAACCAGACGCTTTCCGAGCAACGAGCCCAGAGCGTTGTGAATTACCTTGAATCGCAGGGCGTTCCCGCCTCGCGTCTGAAAGCTGTGGGCATGGGAGAGAGCGATCCTATCGCCTCGAATTCTACGGTAGAGGGGAGAGCACAGAATCGTCGCGTAGAGATGTTCATCACCGCCGACAAGCAGATGATCAGCAACGCCCAGCAGGGGCGCTAACTCCCCCCCCCTCCTTTATGGGGCTGAATGGGGCGAGATAGGGCTGAATAGGGATATATGAGGCGAGATAGGGCGGGATGGGTTTATCTCGCCCTATTCCCATACAGCCCCATATAGCCCTATTCCGCCCTATATCCCCCATCTCTCCCCATTTCTCCCTATATTTCAGGAAAATTCAGGAAAAATTTGTAACTTTGCGGCGAAATTTAGACAACAGGTAATAACTTAAGGGCGGGAGATCGGCTTCCGCATTGTATTCTATGAAAATTTTCGGTAAACCGGATTTCCATCCGGCATTGATCGCGGCGTGCAAGAACTATTCAGCCGCAAAGTTTCGCAGTGACCTCGTAGCAGGTATAGTAGTGGGCATTGTAGCCCTTCCTCTTGCAATCGCATTCGCGATAGCCAGCGGTGTCAGCCCGACGGTGGGACTTATCACGGCTGTGATTGGTGGTTTCCTCGTGTCGGCATTCGGTGGCAACTCCGTGCAGATCGGTGGTCCGACAGGTGCGTTCATCGTGATTATCTACAACATCATTCAGCTTTACGGTCTCTCCGGTCTCGCAATCGCCACATTCATGGCGGGGTGCATATTGCTCCTGATGGGTTTCTTCAAACTCGGAACAGTCATAAAGTTCATACCGTATCCTATTGTGGTGGGATTCACCGCCGGTATCGCGCTCACGATTTTCTCCACTCAGATGCCCGATTTCTTCGGACTCACGATCAATGAGACTGTGCCCGGCGACTTTATCGGTAAATGGCGCGTATATATCGCCAATTTCAATACGATAGATCTTTCCACCCTTCTTGTAGGAGTGCTGTCGTTGCTTATCATCATTTTCACTCCAAAAGTGTCTAAAAGAATTCCCGGAGCCTTGACAGCCATTATAGTTGTTACGGCTGCCGTTTATGTGATGCGCGAGATGTTCGGCATCACCGGCATCCAGACAATCGGCGATCGTTTCGGCAACCTTTCTCCCGAGCTTCCGCGTGCCGTCCACATCGGTCTCAACATGGAATCGATCAACCTCCTTCTCCCTTCCGCCTTTACAATCGCGATGCTCGGAGCCATCGAGAGTCTTCTGAGCGCTACAGTGGCTGACGGTAGAACCGGCGACCGCACCAACTGCAACACCGAGCTTATCGGTCAGGGTCTCGCCAATGTGGTTGTGCCCATCTTCGGAGGTATACCGGTGACCGGAGCGATTGCCCGCACAATGACCAACATCACCAACGGGGGGCGCACACCTGTGGCAGGTATCGTTCATGCCATCGTGCTTTTAGCGGTCTTCATGTTCGCAATGCCTCTGATTAATCTCGTGCCGATGTCTTGTCTTGCAGCCGTGCTGATAATGGTTAGCTACAACATGAGCGGATGGCGCACAGTCGTGGGTATGGCAAACAATCCCAAAGGCGACATCTGGGTACTTGTGGTTACATTCCTTCTGACTGTTATCTTCAACCTTACAATCGCCATTGAGATCGGTCTGCTGCTTGCAGTCGTTGTGTTCCTTCGCCGCATCACAGAGAATACCACCATCAAGGTATATGGCGAGCAGCTTGACGCCGCCGCCGGCACAGACATGTCGCAGCATGAAGTGCTCGATCTCAAGCCGGGAGTCTCGGTTTACGAGATCGATGGACCGTTCTTCTTCGGCGCAGCCACGAAATTCGATGAGACAGTGCGTCACAGCCTTCAGGAGAGTCCCAAAGTGCGTATCATCCGCATGCGTAAGGTCCCATTTATCGATTCCACCGGTATCCACAACCTTCAGCTCCTTATCGAATCCTCGCACAGAGAGGGTATTCTCATTGTCCTTTCCGGTGTGCGCGACAACGTTCGTGCCGACCTTCACAAAGCCGGCATCGACCGTCTAATCGGCGATGAACATATCTGCGATCATATTTCCAAAGCCGTTGTCGTGGCAAACTCACTCGTGGAGGAAGAATTGGAAGGAAAAATGGTTGCTCTTTAAAGAAAATTTGGTAACTTTGATGGGGTTAAAAGCGTTTATCCTATAGAAGGCGCGATGCGCCTTCTGCTCCTATGTGGGGAGATATGGGGATGGATAGGGCGGTATAGGGCTGGATGGGGATAGGACGCTACCTCTGGAAAATAAAGATATCAAAGTTATGAAAAAGAGTAAGGACAATGGTGCGCGCCGGTTGAAGAAGCGCGAACTGCAGCAGAAAATAATGGAATTTCTGCTGAAACAAAATAAACAATCATTCAATTATAAGCAGATAGCTTTCGCTATCGATGCCACCAATCCGCAAAGTCGTCTCGATATCATCAACCTTCTCGACGAGCTCGTAGCTGCTGATGAAATCCAGGAGGTGGGACTCGGCAAATACAAGGCGTTCTCCAACCGTGGTACGGAGAACGTGGGCTACTTCGTACGCCGCAGCAACGGCAAGAATGCCGTTGTCATCGATGATGAGCAGATCATGGTCGCGGAGCGTAATTCGATGCATGCGCTTAATGGTGACAAAGTGCGCGTGATGGTGTCAGCCGCACGTGCCGGACGCGAACCGGAGGCACAGGTCATCGAGATCCTTGAAGCCAAGGATCAGGTGTTTATCGGCACTCTGAAAGTTGACAAGACTTATTCGGCGCTTGTTACCGATTCGAAATTCCTTGCAGCCGATATAATCATTCCCCGCAACAAACTCAAGGGTGGAAAGTCGGGTGATAAAGCCATTGCCCGCATAACATACTGGAAGGATGATGAGATGAATCCCCGCGGGGAGGTGGTTGATATTCTCGGCAAGAAAGGTGAGAACACCGCCGAGATGCATGCCATTTTGGCAGAATTTGGTCTGCCATACAAATATCCGGAGAATGTGGAGAAAGCTGCCGAGAAGATCGACGCTGGTATCACGCCTGAGGAGGTGGCGAAGCGTGAGGACTTCCGCAATGTCACCACATTCACGATCGATCCCCGCGATGCCAAAGACTTTGACGACGCCCTCTCCATCCGCCAGCTTGCCAACGGCAACTGGGAGGTTGGTGTTCATATCGCTGACGTGACGCATTATGTGCGCCCCGGCTCTATAATCGACAAAGAGGCGGAGAAACGCGCAACGAGCGTATATCTCGTTGACCGTACGATTCCGATGCTTCCGGAGCGACTGTCGAACGGCATCTGCTCTCTGCGCCCGGATGAGGAGAAGCTGACATTCTCAGCCATTTTCGAGCTTGACAGCAAAGCCAACGTGATCAACAGCCGTATTGGACGCACTGCTATTAAGAGTAACCGCCGCTTCACATATGAAGAGGCTCAGGAGATTATTGAAACCGGCAAAGGTGATTACGCTAAAGAATTGGGAGTGCTCAACGAGCTTGCCAAGCAGTTGCGTCGCCGCCGCTATGATGCCGGTGCACTTGAATTTGACCGCGCTGAAGTGCGTTTTGAGATTGATGCCACCGGCAAACCGATCAGCGTTTATTTCAAGGAATCCAAAGATGCCAACAAGCTCATCGAGGAGTTCATGCTTCTGGCAAACCTCACGGTTGCGGAATCCGTCGGAAAAGTTCCGAAGGGTAAGA
>DAWBVG010000057.1:0-8690 GCA_052279865.1 Muribaculaceae bacterium | reverse complement strand
ATATTGATTCCTTCGGATTTTAGTTTATCAGCCGCAGTCAATGCCTCAAAGCCGGAAGGTCCTATGGTTAGAACGGCAACCTCTGCATCATCACTTTTAAAAACCCTTCTTCCTTTCCCAACTTCTAATGGTGAGAGTTCTGTGGCATCCACACTGCCTTTTGCTTTGCCTCGCGGATACCTTATAGCCACGGGCTCCGACATTCTTTCGGCAGTAATCATTAGACGTTTCAATGATTCAATATCCATTGGAGAGGCAATGCTTATTCCAGGAATTGCTCTTAAGTATGCCATGTCGAACAGTCCATGGTGTGTGACTCCATCTTCCCCCACCAAGCCAGCTCTGTCAATACAAAACACAACGGGAAGTTTCTGAATGGCAACATCATGAATTATATTGTCAAATCCTCTCTGTAGGAATGATGAGTATATTGCCACAAACGGTTTCTTGCCGGCGGCAGCCAGTCCTCCGGCAAAAGTAACGGCATGCCCTTCGGATATACCGACATCAAATGTGCGTTTTGGGAAGCTTCTCATCATTTTGTTCATCGAAGTTCCTGAAAGCATTGCTGCCGTGATTCCGACAATCCGGTCGTTATTTTCCGCAAGTTTGACAAGAGTTTCTCCAAATACTTCCTGCCACAATGGGGTAGGAGATGACGAAATAATCTTTTCTCCGGTTTCAGGATCAAAATTGCCAGGCGCATGCCAAGCCTGTGGATTTTCTTCAGCAGCCTTATAACCTTTCCCTTTTACAGTGCGTAAATGCAAAATACGAGGTCCTTTCATGTCCTTAATGTCTGACAATACTTTCACAACCTTATTGACATCATTGCCGTCAAATGGTCCGAAATATCGGATATTAAGTCCTTCAAAAATATTCTGTTGCGTGGAGACCAAAGATTTGACTGCATTGTTGAACCTAAGCAACAGTCCTTTCCTCTTATCATTTACAAGACCTAACTTCTTAAATATATTATATACTTTGTATCTTAGCTTATTGTATGATGCAGATGTTGTTATGTCCGACAGATACCGATGCATTGCACCGACAGGACTGTCAATAGACATATCGTTATCATTTAAAATAATAAGAAGATTATTGGGATTGTTTGAAGCATTGTTCAATCCCTCAAATGCCAGTCCATTGCTTATTGAAGCGTCACCGACCAAAGCAATCGTTTTACGGTCTTCTTCTCCCGGAGTGTTAAGATCGGCAATCGCCATACCAAGTGCAGCCGATATGGAATTTCCGGCGTGTCCACAAACAAAAGTATCATACTTACTCTCAGCAGGGAAGGGGAAGCCGCTTATTCCTCCAGCCGTGCGCTGATTTGGGAAAAGATCGCGTCTCCCGGTCAAGAGTTTATGTGCATAAGCCTGATGTCCTACGTCCCATACAACGCGATCGCGAGGAGTATTGAAAACATAATGAAGCGCCACAATAATCTCTACGGCGCCCATGCTCGAACCGAAATGTCCGGGGTTATGCGAGAGATTTTCAATCATGTATTCTCTTATCTCGGCGCATAGCTGGGGAAGTTGCTCCGGCTGTAATTTTCTGAGCTCTTCCGGATTGTCTATATGATTGAGTAGATTCATTACTTGCCAAAATATTTTTTATATAACGGCACAAAAATGATAATACCTGTCATTACGGCAATCAGTATATTCTTTAAGTTTATACCGCCAGCCGACAACAACAACCATACAAGCCATATCCAAATAATGACGAGTATGACGATTCCTATGACTTTAGATGTGCTCATCAAATTGCGAAATTACTAAAAATTCCGCAATTTCATCTAATCATATAAGATTTTATCATGATGATGGTGATAAATCGGATATAATAACTAATTTTGCAGCCGCAAGTTATGAGCATAATAAAAAACATAAAAAATTTAGTTCTGTCAGCGAGTGTCATACCGGTAATCACGTTGACGGTATTTTTTATTAGTCCATCATGCATCCCAAATAACCATAGTGCCCGGGAAGAAAGCAACCTTGCCTCCGATACTTTGTTGTTAACAGAAGTTCCCGACACCACATCTAAAATAGAGGAAAAGCTGGAAACTTACATAACGAGTGAGGAGCCGGACGATCTGATGGAGTTTATGAGAAATTCTGAAAATTGGGAATTATATAGAAGGGGCATATTGCCTCTGATGGTAGAAAAGTCGCCCGAATATACAAGAAAATTGCTGAATAATACATATTCCGGTTTTATCGCAGTTGACAAAAGCAGAATGAAGGTAATACTATTCGATAGATTCGGTAATATTCAGAAATCATATGGAATGGCTTGTGCTAAAAATTATGGCACAAAACATGAAAAAGGTGATTCGAGAACTCCCGAGGGCTTTTTCTCTGTAGAAGGAATTTATGACAGCACTGAATGGCTTTTCACCGATGATGATGGTGTAACTTCAAAAAAGAAAGGTCAATTTGGTCCACGCTTCATTAGATTGAGAATTCCGGGAACTTCCCAAATCGGAATTCATGGCACATGCGCACCCTGGAGCATAGGTGCCCGCGCCAGCCATGGGTGTATAAGAATCACAAATGAAAATATACTCGAACTTGTTGAACTTGTCGAGATTGGTATGCCGGTAATAGTGATTCCGGGTCGTAGAGATATGGAACAAAATATATCGGAAGGATATGATATCCCTTGGGTTCCGACCTCAACTACAGCAAAAGAACCTAAAATAAAGCAGGATAACCCTCCTGTGCCGGAAGTATTGCCTGACACTCTACCCGTTAATGACTCGCTCCCCGAACAAGTTCCCGACTCAACGATTGAATTGGAAAAAGATACGGCAAATAATGTTATTTATTGAGGAAATTTCATTAATTTTGTATTTAAAAGCGTAAATTGCTTTTACCCATAAATGAACAACTACGAAAGTTATACTCCGCATATAGATACAAATGAAGAGTCACCCGTGATAACACAGGGTAATCCTGAGGTTCAGGAAAAAAAGAAAGGGGGCTCTACGTCTAAGCGCCATACACCTAAAGTCAAGTCACAAAAAAATAACAATACAACTGCGAAATCCGAAACCTCTGTATTTACGAATATCCGCGACTTCCTGACATCACCTGCGCTGCGGCAGATTGTCGGTATTTTTCTCGGATGTCTTGCCGTGTATCTGCTTATATCCTTTTTATCATATTTTACAGCTTGTATAAAAGACCAGTCTGTCATAAACTCAACGCCTATAGGAGGAGCTACAAGAATCGCGAATCATGGCGGAGAGGGGGGAGCACGTTTGTCAGAATTTCTCATCAATAGAAGTTTTGGCGTTGGGTCCTTCGTAATAATCATATGGCTCGCAGCTATGAGCATGAAATTGCTTATCGGTAAGCCTCGTTTTAAAAGCGTTAATTTCACAATTAAATGTTTTGTTGCGCTGATAACCGTTTCTCTCATAGTAGGAATCTCAAGCGTGGTTACAAACACTTATGTAAACTGGGGAGGTTATCACGCACATTATGTTTATGAGTTCATAAATGGCTTTTTAGGATATGGCTCTTATATCCTATGCTTCTTCATGGTGGCTTTGTTTATAGTAATATGCCTGAATGATCTGATTTCATGGATCAGACGGAAATATAATGAAAGGGCAGAACGAAGAAGAATAGCGGCGGAAGAGCGGGCTGCAATTCTTGCCAGAGAAGAGGCATTAAGAAAAGATGAACAAGCGGAACATATTGATGATATCAAGGCAGGAGAGAGTGTTACACTTGCAGCTTCCGATACAAATGATATCACGGATAATGACACCCAGGTGTCGTTTGCAAATACATATGTTCTTGAAAACGATGATGAGGATGTCACATTAGATGAGAATGTTGTGTCTGACAATTCATCAAGTGACAGTTACCAAATAGAGGATGCAGAGGATATTAATAATAATGCACGCGATTTAACCGAGGACGAGATTAAAACTGAGATTCAGTCTGTTGAAACCGCTGCTTCCGAAGAAGGCGATTCTACAATGGTTGTAAAGGTCAATCAGATTGATCAGGATGGCAAACGGCATTATACTTCTCAGTTGGACTTTGAAGCCGATCATAAGTATAAATTCCCTCCATTTGATTTGATGCGGGAAGGCGTGACAAAAATCAGTGTTGATGCGGATGAGCAACTCGAAAACAAGGCAAAGATTCAGAAGACTCTTCTTGATTTTGGTATACCAATCACAAAGATAGAGGCAACTGTCGGTCCGACAGTCACCCTGTATGAGATTGTTCCTGACAAAGGAATAAAGATTGCTAAAATCCGCAGTCTTGTTGATGATATTGCACTGAGTCTTTCAGCAAGGGGTGTCAGAATTATAGCGCCTATCCCCGGTAAAGGCACAGTGGGAATAGAAGTCGCTAACAAAGATCCCCTTACTGTTTCAATGCAGACAGTCATCAAATCAAAAAAATATCAAGAAAGTAAATATAATCTTCCGATTGCCCTTGGCTCCACCATATCTAATGAAGTGTATATAGCGGATCTTGCAAAAATGCCTCATTTGCTCGTAGCCGGTGCCACAGGGCAAGGTAAATCTGTTGGGCTTAATGCCATTATAACCTCTTTGTTGTATTGCAAGACCCCGTCACAGCTTAAGTTTGTGATGATCGACCCTAAACAGGTTGAATTCAGTCTGTACAACAAGTTGAAGAATCATTATCTTGCTGTTATCCCGGAAGATATTGATACAGATGAACCTGTCATAACAGACATGCAAAAAGTTGAGGCAACACTGAATTCATTATGCATTGAGATGGATAACCGTTATACCCTTTTGAAAAATGCACATGCGAGAAATATTGAGGAGTATAACGGGAAAATCAAGGATGGCAAACTGAATCCGACCGAAGGACACCGATTCCTTCCTTACATTGTGGTTGTCGTTGATGAGTTTGGAGATCTTATAATGGTATCAGGGAAAAATGTTGAAATGCCGATTGCTCGCCTTGCGCAGAAGGCAAGAGCTGTGGGGATGCACGTTATAATCGCGACCCAGAGACCATCCACAAACGTTATCACCGGTATTATCAAAGCGAACTTTCCGGCGCGTATATCCTTTAAGGTTTCATCAGGAGTTGACTCAAAGACTATTCTCGACACTCCCGGTGCTCAACATCTTATCGGACGCGGAGACATGCTTATATTCAATAATTCGGAAATGGTGCGTGTTCAATGCGCATTTATCGATACTCCTGAAGTTGAATCAATTTGCGAATATGTAGAGAAACAGCCGTATGCACCCGGTCCATATGAGTTGCCGGAGCCCCCGATGCTAAATAATGATGATAACGGAAGCGGTGGCAATGGTCCGGTTGGTGATAGAGATCCGCTGTTTGAGGAAGTTGCTCGAAGAGTTGTAACATCAAACACGGCATCCACCTCTTCTTTGCAGCGTGTTTATTCAATTGGCTATAACAGAGCCGGTAAAATTATGGATCAATTGGAGGCAGCAGGAATTGTTGGACCTTCGCAGGGTGGTAAACCGCGTGCGGTTCTTGTCGATCCTGTCGGACTTGAAAGTATTCTTGCAAGCATCTGATAAATTTTAAGACTTCTCTTTATGAATCACATTAGAATTTTAAAATATCTGGCTGTGTTTTTTCTGCTGTTTGGAGCATTTGACATGTCAGCCGCCACTGCTACGGAAATAATGAACAAAGCAGCTGCAACAGCAAAAAACGCAAAAGGAATATCAGGCACATTCTCAGTAACAACGTCCGGAAAAAGTTTCACTGGGTCGTTGAAAGCCAGTGGCTCTAAGTTTTCTTTTTTGACACCGGCAGCTTCCTCGTGGTATAATGGGAATAATATGTGGACTTATAACGCATCGTCTAAAGAAACCACACTCGTTACGCCGACTGCAAGTGAAATAGCAGAATCAAATCCGCTTGAATACATCAGAACATATTCTGCCAATTATAGGGCTGCGTTTTCCAATAAAAAGATCGCCGGGAAGTATGTGATAACACTTCTTCCAAAATCGAAACGAAATACGATAAAATCTGTCGAAATTACGCTGAACGGCAAGACATTGAAACCTGAAAGATTTATTGTAACTCCAAAATCAGGAGCCGCGACTACTGTGAATGTCAAGTCTCTTGATTATGCAAGTTCTATCAAGGCATCAGAATTTGAATATCCTAAAAACAAATATCCCAAAGTTCAAATTATTGATCTAAGATAGACCATTTTTTATAATAAAATGTTAAATATAATGAGCATACTTACTTGTTCAGTATATTTACCGAAATAAGAAAATAAATTTAAACACTAAATACAGAATATCATGACTGAAGAAAGAGCCAAGGTATTGATTATAGGTTCAGGTCCCGCCGGTTACACAGCCGGCATATATGCCTCGCGGGCTAACCTAAATCCTGTAATATATGAGGGAAACCAGCCGGGAGGACAGCTCACTCAGACTACTGAGATAGAAAACTTTCCCGGTTATCCCAATGGCATCCAAGGCATGGAGATGATGCAGCAGCTTCGAGATCAGGCAGAGCGCTTTGGTGCGCGTGTTGTGGCACGTCTTATTGCCAGCGTTGATTTCTCACAGCATCCGTTCCGTTGTGTAGATGATAGAGGAGACGTTGTGATTGCAGATACCGTAATCATTTCAACCGGCGCTTCTGCAAAATATCTTGGACTCCCCGACGAAGAGAAATATAAAGGTATGGGAGTAAGTGCATGCGCCACATGCGACGGATTCTTCTACAGGAAAAAGAATGTAGCGGTTGTTGGCGGTGGAGACACAGCGTGTGAGGAAGCTCTATATCTCTCCACACTGGCAAAAAAAGTTTACATGATCGTAAGAAAAGATTATCTTCGTGCATCCGACATTATGAAGAAACGTGTTGCCGAGCGTGATAATATAGAAATACTTTTCAATTGCAATACAGTAGGGTTGTTCGGTGAAGATGGAGTGGAAGGTGCAAGACTTGTGCGTCATCTTGGCTCTCCCGATCAGGAAGAGCTGGATATTCAGATTGACGGTTTCTTCCTCGGAATCGGACACAAACCGAATACTGATATCTTCAAGGGACAAATTGACATGGATGAAGAGGGGTACATTAAAGTAAATTCGCCCTATACAAGCACGAATGTTGCAGGTGTATTTGCAGCAGGGGATTGTGCGGACCCCATCTATCGTCAGGCAGTAAGCGCCGCAGGCACCGGTTGCCGCGCCGCTATTGATGCTGAGAGATTTATCCTGGAGAATAATTTATAATGCTCTGTGAAAATATCTGATTTATGGAAGATAAACAAACCACGCTTGATCGCCGATACCTGAGAATGGCTGGGATATGGAGTGAAAATTCATATTGTCAACGTCGTAAAGTTGGAGCGATTCTTGTTAAAGACAAAATGATCATTTCCGATGGATACAACGGAACGCCTGCCGGATTCGATAATGTGTGCGAAAGTAAAGACGGCGTAACATTCCCCTATGTTTTGCATGCAGAGGCAAATGCAATTACGAAAGTGGCACGCTCCAACAATTCGAGTGAAGGAAGCACACTTTACGTCTCCACAAGTCCATGTATGGAGTGCTCGAAACTTATTATTCAGGCAGGTATCAAGCGTGTGGTGTTTTCTGATATATACAGGATAACTGATGGTCTTGAACTGCTGAAGAAAGCCGGGATAGAAGTGGTGTACCTCCCTTTTGAATCCGAAAAATGTGAGTAAAACAGGTTACATAAGTAACTTTGAACAATGGCAAAAAAAAGAAACATATCAGCAATTCTGCTTCCGGTGGCAATTTCCGCAGGAATAATTGGAGGCATATTTATTGGTAAATATGAGGCTGTAAGAAAACTGACTCCGGGGCAAGAGAAAATGCAAACCATATTAGGACTGATACGAAGTCAGTATGTGGATGAAATAGATGTTGATTCCCTGATGGAGACTGCTATCCCTGATTTGTTGGCATCACTTGATCCCCATTCCGCCTATATCCCTAAATCGGAATTGACGGCTACAAATGAAGAACTTGAAGGCGCGTTTGGGGGAGTCGGAGTATCCTTCCAAATCCTTTCGGATACCGTTAAAGTTATTGAGGTTGTGCCCGGAGGTCCGGCTGAACTTGTTGGTCTTCAACCCGGAGATATGATTCTTGAAGCCGATGGTAAAGTGCTTTATGGCGACAAGATTACCAATCAGGACGTATTCAAGCATCTTAGAGGTAAGGAAGGTACGAAAGTTACATTGAAAGTTAAACGCCGTGGAGTTGCGAAAAACTTAACTTTTGATATAATCCGTGATAAAATACCTGAATACAGCGTGGATTCCAAATACATGCTGACGGATAATATCGGTTACATAAGGGTAAGCAAATTTGCACGCACAACATACAATGAGTTTTTCAATGCCCTTGTTGAACTCCGAAAAAAGGGAGCGCAAAAATTCGTGCTTGATTTCCGCGGTAATTCAGGTGGATTCATGGATCAAGCCATATTTATGGCTAATGAATTTCTTCCGGCAGGTAAAATGATAGTTTATACGCAGGGTAGGCGACCGGAGAATGAAACCATGGCAATCAGTGACGGAAACGGGCAATTCCAGGATGTAGAGGTCACAGTGCTTACAAATGAGTTTTCCGCATCCGCTTCCGAAATTTTTGCCGGTGCAATTCAGGATAATGACCGTGGGCTTGTGAT
>DAWBVG010000056.1:0-2313 GCA_052279865.1 Muribaculaceae bacterium | reverse complement strand
ACTGTTAATAGTGGAACGATGAACCTCCGAGAAATTCACGCAAGAGAGAGGTGGATGGAACCTGATCTGCCGGTATGGTCGTGAACAGATCAAGGAATTTAAGGAGACGGTTTGCCACTGCGTACTGTTTCTGTCCGTGCGGAACGCCACGCAGCAGAGGTTCCGCATAATCTTTCATTACCCCTAATTCGAATATCAGGGAGGAATTGAATGTGGCGTCTGCGTTTTCAGCAAACGGGAAAATCCATTTTTCCTCTCCTCTTCTGACGCTTGGCCAGCGACGTATGGTTTCCGCGGCTGAGATATGACGGTATTTGTGATCACGCACGATGCGCCGCAAAAGACGGTTGTCGGAGGTTGATATCCAATTGTGGTCATCAATCCTGAGCGTAGTAAGCGCCGACACGTAAATCTTATAGAGATGTCTTGGGTCTATTGTGCCCGTCAGCTCCGGATTCAATCCATGAATACCCTCGATAATGAGCACATCGTTCGCCTCAAGCTTCAGGGGACGATCCGTCTCGACCCTTTTCCCGAGTTCGAAACTATATGTAGGCAGATTTATCGCCTCTCCCGCGAGCAGACGCTCAAGATCGGAATTGAAACGTTCAAGATCAAGAGCATAGAGGCTTTCAAAATCATAGTCACCTGTATGATCGCGTGGTGTCTTATCCCTATCCACGAAATAATCATCAAGTGAGATCATTTTGGGAACAATGAGATTTGTCATCAGCTGAATCGCCAGACGCTTGCATGATGTGGTCTTTCCGGAAGAAGACGGACCGGCGATCAAGACAATCCCCGCATCGCCGTTTCTTCGTCTTTCCGCGATATCATCGCTGATCCTGCCCAGAAGTTTATTATGCATCGCCTCTGCCACATTTATCAGGTCTGATGTCATCTTCCTTTCCACAGCCCGGTTCAACTCCCCGACGTTCGAAACCTTTATGACCTTATTGAATTTCAAATGCTCTGTAAAGGCATGATACATCTTCTCCTGCATTATGGGAATCGCAGGAGATTCCGGATTCTCACTGTCACGTCCAAGAAGCAGGAAGCCGCTCTTGTAGGGACGCAGATCGAAAACATCAAGACAGGAAGAAGAGGGAACCAACGGCATATAATATGAATCCGCTGTGTCACTCAGCTGGTAATAGGCGGTGTAAAGATGGTTTATAGTTTCCAAAAGTCCTACCTTGTCTTGCAGTCCCTCTCTTTGGAATATGTCTATCACCTCCTCCGTTGTTTTTTCCTTACGCTTGAATGGAATATCCGATTCAACGATATTAATCATTGCCGCCTTGATTTCACCTACACCCTCTTCATCCATATGCACGGCATGTCCGTCGGCATCAAGCAGCCGGCAGTAGTATCCACGGGATATGGAAAGCTCGATCCTCAATGTCAACCCCGGATGAAGATCTCTTACCGCCTTATAGAGCATCATGCATAGCGATCGTATGTAAACATCCCTGCCAATTGAAGAATGCGCAGGCACGAACTCCACTCGCTTCGGAGCAAACAACGGATAGGAAAGTCCTTCCACTTTATTGTTTACCAAAGCGCAGACCGGTTTGAAATCGAGTCTCGGAGCAAAATCTCGTGCAATCTCAAGCAGCGTGGTGCCTCCTGCAACTTCGATATGGCTATCAGTATTTTCGCAAAAGATTTTTATAGTATTCATATAAAAAAGAGTAAAAACAGAGGAGAATCGAGTGGGTTTATTGCAAAATTAATAAAATAATTTGTGAAATTTTGGCTAAATCAAAAAGAATTATTACCTTTGCAGTCGCAAAATGCGCTTAATGACATGATTCCTTGAATCAAGTAAACAACGCAGTTGCTTATTGTGGCCCATTCGTCTATCGGTTAGGACGAGAGATTTTCATTCTCTAAAGAGCAGTTCGACTCTGCTATGGGCTACCAATTTATTAACAGAACAAAGAAAAAGAAATTTTTAACAATGGCAAATCATAAATCGTCATTAAAAAGAATTCGCCAGTCGGAGAAAAGGAGACTTGAGAACCGCTACTGGGCTAAAACAGCACGCAATGCCGTGCGTCGCGTTCGTAGAATGAACGACAAGGAAGAGGCAACTGCCGCTTACAATAAAGTTAGCTCGCTTCTTCAGCGTCTCGGCCGCAAGAACATCATTTCAAAGAACAAGGCGGCTAATCTTTGCAGCTCACTCGCGAAGCATATCAACAAAATTTAAAATAGTAAAATCCGCCGCATGATGCCTTCCGGGGTGCCAGCGGTCACGATTTGTGTCGGTCCATTCGTCTATCGGTTAGGACGAGAGATTTTCATTCT
>DAWBVG010000055.1:0-5364 GCA_052279865.1 Muribaculaceae bacterium | reverse complement strand
TGCTGCAGTTGCAAGCAACAGCAGCTACGATTTGTCGCAATCCGGAGCCGCAAGCCGGAGCGACGGTTGCTCGCAACTGTCGCAAAAGATACAACTCGGAGAATTATTGCTGCAGTTGCGAGCAACAGCAGCTACGATAGATAATAAAAACGCCTTGGACATCAAAATGCCAAGGCGTTTTCTATCACAATAGAGATATTCTATTAAACATTCTGGGAGGGATCATAGTCGCGGCGAACCACGAACTTAGTGATCACCGGAAGCTTCTGGGCAGCCAGACGGAGAGCCTCTTTGGCTACATCGTAGGGCACACCCTCAACCTCGATGAGGATACGTCCCGGAGTAACGGGCGCAACGAATCCCTCGGGATTACCTTTACCTTTACCCATTCGGACCTCAGCAGGTTTTTTAGTAATGGGCTTGTCCGGGAATATGCGGATCCAGATCTGACCCTGACGCTGCATGTAGCGGGTCACGGCGATACGGGCAGCCTCGATCTGGCGGCCGGTGATCCATTTGGAGTCGAGTGTCTTGATGCCGAACGAACCGAATGCAAGCTGGTTGCCACGCTGGGCCTCACCTTTCATACGGCCCTTCTGCGAACGGCGGTATCTCGTTTTCTTAGGTTGTAACATGTTTCTTGAGCTTATTTATCGGTTGTTGTTTTTCTTGTTGCGGAAACCACCCTTGCGACCGCCGCCCTGCGGACGACCTGTCTCTTTCTGACCGATGGCGTATGCCGGAGTCAGCTCCTTCTTGCCATAGATCTCGCCACGGCAGATCCATACCTTGATGCCGATGATGCCGACCTTGGTAAGAGCCTCTACCAAAGCGTAGTCAATATCGGCGCGGAGTGTGTGGAGCGGTGTGCGGCCCTCCTTGAACATCTCGGAACGAGCCATCTCGGCGCCGTTAAGACGACCTGACACCTGAACCTTGATACCCTCGGCGCCCATGCGCATTGTAGAAGCGATAGCCATCTTCACTGCGCGGCGGTAAGCCACCTTGTTCTCAATCTGGCGGGCGATGTTGGAAGCCACGATCTCGGCGTCGAGCTCGGGGCGTTTGATCTCATGGATGTTGATCTGAACCTCCTTGTCGGTGAGTTTCTTGAGCTCCTCCTTCAAGGCGTCTACATCCTTGCCGCCTTTACCGATAATCATACCCGGACGAGATGTGCAGATAGTCACTGTCGCCATCTTGAGGGTACGCTCAATGATGATTCTGGACACGCTTGCCTTTGCAAGACGAGTGTGGAGATATTTACGGATCTTCGAGTCCTCAAGAAGGGTGTCGCCGTATTTCTTTCCACCATACCAGTTTGAGTCCCAACCGCGGATCACTCCGAGACGGTTGCTGATTGGATTAACTTTCTGTCCCATCTTTGCAAATTAAGCTTTTTCGTTATTAATTGTGTCCACGAACAATGTCACGTGATTGGAGCGCTTGCGGATGCGGTATCCGCGGCCCTGGGGCGCGGGACGAAGACGTTTGAGCATCGGAGCGCAGTCAACGAAGACTGTCTTCACGAAAAGCTCGCCTGCCTCTGCCTTGCGTTCATTTTTCTGCTCCCAGTTGGCGATAGCCGAACGGAGAAGTTTCTCCACTTTGCGGGATGCCTCTTTATTGGAAAATTTCAGTATTCCGAGAGCCTTGAAAGCCTCCTGGCCGCGAATCATGTCGACCACAAGGCGCATCTTGCGCGGAGAGCTGGGCACGTTGTGAAGCTTAGCGAAATATTCGCTCTTGCGTGCCTCCTTGATAGCCTCGGCTGATTGTCTTTTTCTTAAACCCATTGTATGTTATTCTTATTTTTCTGAATTAATGATTCGGGCCATTATTTTTTCTTGTTGCCTGCGTGGCCGCGGAATGTGCGGGTGGGGGCGAATTCACCCAGTTTGTGGCCTACCATGTTCTCGGTCACATACACCGGTATGAATTTGTTTCCGTTATGCACCGCGAAAGTGTGGCCGACAAAGTCGGGAGAGATCATGGAAGCGCGGCTCCACGTCTTGATGACGCTCTTCTTGCCGCTTTCATCCATCGCTGCCACTTTCTTCTCGAGCTTAACGCTGATAAATGGTCCTTTTTTAAGCGAACGACTCATACTTGTCTCAATTAATCAAATTATTTTTTCCTTCTTTCAATTATATACTTCGAAGAATGCTTCTTCGGCGAACGGGTCTTCAAGCCCTTTGCATAAAGACCTGTGCGTGAACGGGGGTGTCCACCGCTCTGACGGCCTTCACCACCACCCATCGGGTGATCGACAGGGTTCATAACCACACCACGGTTGTGGGGGCGACGACCGAGCCAGCGTGAACGACCTGCCTTACCGCTCTGCTCCAGAGCGTGGTCGGAGTTGCCGACAACGCCTACAGTAGCGCGACATGTCAGAAGCACTTTTCTTGTTTCTCCAGAAGGCAATTTGATGATTGCGTAATCACCTTCGCGTGATGTGAGCTGCGCGAATGTTCCGGCAGAACGCGCCATGCTGGCGCCCTGACCGGGACGGAGCTCGATACAATGGATCAGGGTTCCCACAGGGATCGCTGACAGAGGGAGGGTGTTGCCCACCTCGGGAGCTGCGTCAGCTCCGCTGATCACTGTCTGACCTACCTCAAGACCGTTGGGGGCGATGATGTAAGCCTTGGAACCGTCTTTATAATAAAGAAGCGCGATGCGTGCCGAGCGGTTGGGATCATACTCGATGCTCTTTACCGTTGCCGGTACGCCATCGTTTGTTCTCTTAAAGTCGATGAGACGCAATTTTCTCTTATGGCCGCCTCCACGATAACGTGTGGAGAGATGGCCCGAGGAGTTGCGGCCTCCGGTGGAGCGCTTCCCGACTGTAAGAGATTTTTCTGGTGTGGTAGCAGTGATTGTTCCTTTGAACACACCAATAACCTTGTGTCTTTGCCCAGGCGTAGTGGGCTTGAATTTTCTTACTGCCATTACTTTTTAAATATTGCTATAATAGTCAATCTTCTGTCCTTCAGCCACAGTCACGTATGCTTTCTTGAAAGCTGCGCGCTGGCCGCGGATGAGCCCGCTCTTGGTGTAACGCTGTTTGCGTTTGCCTGCATAGCTCGATGTGTTAACTCTCTCCACGCGGACGTTGTAGAGCTTCTCTACGAGGTCCTTGATCTGGAATTTGTTAGCCTCGGGAGAAACGGCGAAGGTGTAGCAATTCTCCTTTTCGCTATAGGCGGTAGCCTTTTCCGTAACGATCGGTTTGATCTGTATATCCATTTCTAATTTCTCCTAAGATTAAAATTCATTCAATACTGCTACACTGCCCTCGGTCACGAGAATTGCATCCGTGTTGAGGATTGTGTATGCATTCAGGTCAGTTGCCTGAGCCATGAGTGCGTTGGGCACGTTGCGAACTGAGAGGAGCACGTTGTCGTCCTTGTTGTCCATGACGAGAAGCACTTTCTTGTCCTCAAGCTTGAAGCCCTTTGCAAGGTTCATGTAGCTCTTGGTCTTGGGAGCATCGAATGAGAAATTCTCGATTACGATGATCTTGTTGTCGTTAACGCTTGAAGTCAGCGCGATGCGACGTGCGAGAGCCTTCACTTTCTTGTTGAGCTTGGTGCGGTAGTCGCGCGGACGCGGACCGAACACTGTGCCGCCGCCACGAAGAAGCGGAGAATTGATATCACCGCGACGTGCGCCGCCGCCACCTTTCTGGCGTCCGAGCTTGCGTGTCGAACCCGACACCTCGCTGCGCTCCTTGCTCTTGTGCGTGCCCTGGCGCTGGTTGCCCAAATACTGTTTGATGTCGAGATAGATAGTGTGCTCGGCGTTACCCTCGCTCAGATCGCGTGAAAACACCTCATCGTTGAGTGTAACTTTACGTCCGGTGTCTTCTCCTTTGATGTTATAAACTGCTACTTCCATTATTTCTCAACTAAAACGATTGAACCTTTAGGCCCCGGCACGGAACCCTTAATCATTAACAAATTGTGCTCCGGAAGCACTTTGATCACCTGAAGATTCTGAACGGTGACACGCTCGTTGCCCATCTGGCCTGCCATGCGGAGACCTTTGAACACCTTTGCAGGGTAAGAACATGCGCCGATAGAACCCGGTGCGCGGAGACGGTTGTGCTGACCGTGTGTGCTCTGGCCTACGCCGCCAAATCCGTGGCGTTTCACTACGCCCTGGAAACCTTTACCTTTGGAAGTGCCGACTACATCGACAAAGCCTCCCTCCTGGAAAAGATCCACAGTCAGCGTTTCGCCCAGACCCGGAAGGGTCTCAAACGACTTGAACTCGGCCAAGTGGCGCTTGGGGGTCACACCTGCTTTCTTGAAGTGTCCGGCTTCGGGCTTGGTAGTGTGCTTATCTTTCTTGTCGATGAAGCCTACCTGAACTGCCGCGTAACCGTCCTTCTCCAAAGTCTTGACTTGGGTAACCACACAAGGACCTACTTCGATAACAGTGCACGGAATATTTTTTCCGTCGGCACTGAAAACGGATGTCATTCCGATTTTCTTTCCTAATAATCCTGGCATTTCTTTTTAACTATTTGTGGTCTTTGATGCTGCCCGGTCTCCGGAACGCCCGGAGACCGCCGGCGGCATCGGTTTATTGTTTGTCTCTTTATTAAACTTTGATTGATACGTCTACTCCACTGGGAAGCTCGAGCTTCATCAGAGCGTCAACTGTCTTCGATGTGCTCGAATAGATGTCGATCAGACGCTGGAATGATGAAAGCTGGAACTGCTCACGGCTCTTCTTGTTTACGAAAGTAGAGCGGTTCACTGTGAAGATACGCTTGTGTGTGGGCAATGGAATCGGGCCGCTCACAACTGCGCCGGTCGATTTGACCGTCTTTACGATCTTCTCGGCAGACTTGTCTACGAGATTGTGGTCGTAAGATTTAAGTTTGATTCTGATTTTTTGGCTCATATTGTTGTTATGACTATTTTATTTAAGTAAGTCCACGCGGCCCTGACATTCTGTCAGAACGTTTTTCGCGATTGAATTGCTAACCTCTGCGTAATGGCTGAAGCTCATGGTTGAGGTGGCGCGGCCTGATGTGATCGTACGGAGTGCGGTCACATAACCGAACATCTCTGCGAGAGGAGCCTTTGCCTTCACGATGCGCGCACCGCTGCGGCTTGTCTCCATACCCTCTACCTGACCGCGACGCTTGTTAAGGTCGCCGATCACGTCACCCATGGATTCCTCCGGAGTGACAACCTCTATCTTCATGATAGGCTCCATAAGCACCGGACCTGCCTTCTCCGATCCTTTCTTGAACGCCTGGATGGCGCAAAGCTCGAATGAGAGCTGGTCGGAGTCAACGGGGTGGAAGCTACCATCCATGAGAGTAACCTTAAGACGCTCTACGGG
>DAWBVG010000054.1:0-3707 GCA_052279865.1 Muribaculaceae bacterium | reverse complement strand
CCGACAGAAGATTTCCTTGGTTATCTTCTTTCTCGCTCCAATTTCGTTAAAATTATCTCCCCATCATCATTGGCAGAACAGTTAAAAGATATGGCAAAATCCATACTGGCCCGTTATGAATAAAGATTAACGCCCCTCACCTCATTCTACCTATTGGATGCCATCGGTAGGTTTTGTTTCACATGGACTGTCGCTTCTGTAATGCTTCTTTCTTACTGATAAGGACTTTTACCATATTATACCCTTTGAGAAGATTTTGCATTCTACGACTCAGATCCATTTGTTACACAACTTCATATAGAAGTTGCATATCTCAATTAAAATCGTTAATTTTACAGATGTGTTGGTGAAAGTAGTCCCAGCGAGTTCTGTCAACGTGCCGCAGAATTTAGTTCTCAAAATAGCGGGAAGCCATGGAAATGCATAATAAAAATAACAATTAAAATTTATCTATTTTACGATTATGTATGAAACAAATCCTCTTTTGAATATATTGAAGTCTTGTCCTCAAACTTATGATGATGTGAAGAAGTATTTTACCGAAGTTGCTCAAATGCTTATGAATAACTATGTTATCTCTAAGAGTAAGATTGAATATGAAATTGTGGAGATAGAATTTTATTTATTCAATTCTAATCATCCGGATGTCATTGTTTATCCGCGTAATTGTGTTGCAGGGCAATGGTTCTTTCTTCAAAGCGGAGTCGATCTCACTTTTGCAACGACCAACGAGCAGTTTGGCGGTATACTTATTCGTGGGCTGAGAGAGATCGGGGGTGAACGCAAGCAGATATTTGGTCCACAAAACTGTGTAAACCTTTTATGGGATAAATTTAACGCATTTGAAGCAATTGAATCGGAAATCCCAACTATCATTCCTGCTAATATTCCTCCTAATAGTAGAGTTGGCTCACCATCGATTGTACCTTGTAAGCGTTGGATTCCAGTAAAGAAAGATCCGATTAAAAGTTCTTGTAAAATTGCAGAATGGATTACGCGAGTTGGAGGTGCCGGTTATCATTTCGACAAAGACCCCAAGAAAATCACAGAGCTAGTCTTTGAATCGGAGTATCGTTTCATCAAGGAAGAGGCAATTAATATCAACGATAATGTTTGGAAGCATTATAATGCTAAAACTAAAAAGGTTTAATTTGCGAAACTGTAGTTGCCACTTTCTTCATGACAAGAAATCTTTGTCTTTTTGGTTTTATCATGAGCCACATTGCGATAACCATACTTATCTATTAGTTCTGCGGTCGTAAAAGCCTCTTGAATTTTTCTTCCTGTAATATCAAAACTTCCTATTTATTGGCATTCAAAATAATTAAGTGTATGTCCATGGTCGAGGCATGCCAATTTACCCTTTTACTTCTTACCTTATCGGGCTGCACCCGATAAATTCTGTTTTGCACAATAATCCAGCGGGAAAGGACGTTACTTTTATACACTCACACTCACTAATTCCCGGAGGTCGCGTATCATTTTATGGTTGCGACCTCTACTCATTCCAACGCGTGAGTGCAAGAGATTCCACGATTTTGGTATTTTTTCGGTTTAATCTGGTATTCTCCGATAGAAATTGTTTATGTAATTTTGCATTTGAAATAAGCAGTATAAACTATACCTATGGAAATTATAAGAGACAAAGAATTTGGAGGTGAACGTCCTCTATTCGCCTCAAAAGGTCTGAGATTGGAAAACGTAACCATCCACGCCGGAGAATCGGCATTGAAATGTTGTCGCGACATTGAAGCTGACGGATGCCGCTTTGAGGGAAAATACCCTTTCTGGCATGTCGATGGATTCAAAATTACCAATTCATTGTTCACCCCGGGTGCTCGCGCCGCCCTTTGGTATTCACGTAATCTTGAGATGACTGACACGCAGGTAGATGCCCCGAAAATGTTTCGTGAAATGGACGGCATTATCCTTCGCAATGTTAATATCCCCGATGCGGAAGAAACCCTCTGGCATTGCGCCAATGTGGATATCAAGAATGTGAAGGTGAATAAAGCCGATTATCTTTTCATGCATTCCCGCAATATCCGCATCGAGGACTGGGAGCAACATGGCAACTATTCTTTTCAGTATTGCAGCAACGTTGAAATCCGCAATGCAGTTATCAATTCGAAGGATGCGTTCTGGGCTACAGAAAACGTCACCATCTACGATTCCGTGCTTACCGGTGAATATCTTGGCTGGCATTCTCACCGCCTGCATCTCGTGAGATGCAAGATATCGGGCACTCAGCCGTTATGTTATTGCCGAGACCTCGTTTTAGAGGATTGTGAATTTGCTGAGGATTGCGACCTCGCTTTCGAAGACAGTGAAGTGAAAGCTACCGTGCTCACACCGATTACGAGCGTCAAGAATCCTCTGCGTGGAGAAATTCATGCAAAATTTTTCGGTGAAATCATTATTGATGAAAATTCAAAAGCCGACGAACCGGTAATACTAAAAAATGAATTATAATTTTGATGAACTTACGGAGCGCCGCAATACAGGTTGCGTAAAGTGGGACTCCAACACTGATCCGGATATACTGCCGTTATGGGTTGCGGACATGGATTTCCGCACCGCCCCTGCCGTGAAAGAGGCGGTGATGCAACGTGCCGCTTCCGGCATCTACGGATATGTGCGCGTGCCCGACTCTTATTATGATGCTCTTGAAAAATGGTTCGCTACTCGCCATAGCTGGCAAATCGACCGCAACAAGGTGATATACACATCCGGTGTCGTTCCGGCACTTTCCGCTATCATCAAGGCAATGGTCAAACCGGGAGAAGGAGTCATCATACAAACTCCTGCCTACAATTGCTTTTTCTCATCGGTTCGTAACAACCATACTCTTGAAATCGACAATCCTCTTCGCCGGATAGAGACAGCAAACGGATTTACCTACGAAATCGATTTCGATGAACTGGAGGCTGCAGCAGCCCGACCGGAAACCAAACTATTGCTTCTTTGCAATCCACAGAATCCTACCGGACGCGTGTGGACTCGCGAAGAACTGCAACGTGTTCGCGACATCTGTCACCGCAACGGAGTGCGCGTGCTCAGCGATGAAATACACTGCGAACTGATCCGTAGCGGTTACGAGTATATTCCCTACGCCACAATAGACCCGGATGCGATTGTATGCTGCTCGCCAAGCAAGGCATTCAATACCGCCGGACTACAGACCGCAAACATCATATGCCCCGACATGGAGACCAAAGCACTCATTGACAGGGCAATCAACGACAACGAAGTCTGTGATATAAATCCTTTTGGTGTCGTGGCATTGGAAGCGGCATATAACCATGGAGGAGAATGGCTCGATGCCTTGAACGCATATCTCGACGACAACTATCGCTATTTGCGTGAAACTCTGGAAAATGCATTGCCGCAACTGAGAATTTGCAATTCGGAAGCTACCTACCTCGCATGGGTGGATATCACCCCACTGCATCTCACCTCCGACGACGTGGAGAAGTTGCTTATCGAGAAAGCGAAAGTGCGTATAAATTCAGGTGCCATGTATGACGGAGAGGGATATATCCGCATCAACTACGCCTGCCCGCGTGCCCGACTTGAAGAGGCATTGACTCGCATAATCAACACCTTAGAGTGTGTTTACTTTTAACACGAATTAAAATTAAATGTGCTCTTGGAAATTCTTTAGGTCATCATAAAGTGTCTTTTTGGTGCTTTCAGCCAAGTTTCGG
>DAWBVG010000053.1:0-3709 GCA_052279865.1 Muribaculaceae bacterium | reverse complement strand
TTTCAGCGAGTTGAGAAAGGAGCAATTGCTACATTGCGACTTCCGAAACTTGGCTGAAAGCACCAAAAAGACACTTTATGATGACCTGAAGAATTTCCAAGGGTGCATTTAATTTTAATTCGTGTTAAAAGTAAACACACTCTTACAGTAGGTTAATTTCACAAATTTAAATAATAATCCGCATAAACCCAAAAATAGTTTGGATTAAGGGGAAAGAATATTTATCTTTGTAAGCAGGAAGTAGGTGATTTATGAAAAAAATTAGTTTCATCATACCATGTTATAATGAAGAGGCGAATCTGAACAGGCTCTATAAGTCCCTTAATGAGTTCTCCCATTCATCTTTCAAGATTGATGTTTGCGATAATAATGAGCAAGTGTCCACTATAATTGATATGAACTATTATGAGACGGAGTTTTTATTTATTGACGATGGAAGCGCTGACAAAACTTTGGAAATCTTGAAATCACTGAGAAACAATGATTTCAGGGTGTCTGTCTTGGGACTTTCTCGTAATTTTGGAAAGGAGAGTGCGATGCTTGCGGGCATGGATTATGCAGACGGGGATGCCGTGATAATCATGGATGCCGATTTGCAGGATCCCATTGAAGTTGTTCCCGAAATGATTTATTGGTGGAGGCGCGGGTATGATGACGTTTACGGCAAAAGAATTAGCAGAGGAAAGGAAAGTTGTGTAAGAAGGATGTTGTCATTGTCTTTTTATAAGCTCCTAAGCAAAATGAGTAACATAGACATTCTTCCTAATGTTGGTGATTTCAGACTCCTTGATAGAAAGGTTGTAAGAACTTTGATGAAGTTAAGAGAGACGCAACGTTACATGAAGGGATTGTATTGTTGGGTGGGTTTTAATAAAAAAGAAGTCTCTTTTGACAGAGGAAATCGGGAGCATGGTAAATCGAATTACAAGATTAGTAAACTTGTAAATCTTGCCGTGGAAGGAATCACAAGTTATACTACCTCTCCTCTCCGAATCTCAACAGTTGTAGGTATTATTGTCTCTTTGCTGGCATTTGCTTATTTGATTTTTATTTTTGTAAAGACATTGGTATGGGGAGAGGTAGTGACCGGTTTCCCGACATTAATATGTGTCATACTGTTTTTAGGAGGTATGCAGCTGTTGGCTTTGGGTATAATTGGAGAATACATCGGTCGTATCTTTAATGAGACAAAAGGTAGGCCTCCATATATTGTTGCTACATATAACGATCTGTCTGATACAGATGATTTTGATGAATAATAACAAATCTAAGATAGTTGACAGGATGTCAGTCGTGATCCCGGTCAGGAATCGAGAGCATTTGATTGGAAGATGTCTTGAGAGCGTCAAGGCGCAGACGTGGCGTCCGATACATGTAATCGTGGTTGACAATGGATCTGCAGATAATACGAGGCAGGTAGTGAAAGACTGGATTTTAGGCAATGAAGAAGAGAATTTTCAGCTAACTCTTGTCGAGGAGGCGAAACCGGGTGCTACGGCTGCTCGGAACCGAGGAATGAAAGAGGTGAGCACGGAATATATGCTCTTTTTCGATTCTGATGATGCGATGCATCCGACTCTTGTGGAAACAGCCATGAGGGAGTTTATTGAACATCCGGATCTTGATATTGTGCATTGGCGTATTGAAGTATTGTTCCCCTCCGGAAAAAAACAATTAACAAAGTTTACAGTTACCGATGAATGGCGTTATCATATATATCATGCATTGTTTGCAACTCAATGCTATGCAGTGAAAACGGCTTTTTTCAGGAATGCAGGTGCCTGGAATGAGGATCTTCACTGTTGGAACGACTGGGAGCTAGGTATGCGATTATTGCTCGCAAATCCTCTTATGAAAGGGATTGACAGAGTACTCGCAATGGTATATCATCAAAGCGATTCGATTACGGGTGATAACTTCTGTTCCAAAGCCGGGGAATGGGAACGAGCTATTGATGCAACTGAAAGATGCGTGAAAAGTTCGGGATATAAGGATGCGGATTGGCTTATCGATATGATCAATTATCGGCGAGCCATTCTTGCCGCGCATTATAAACGGGAGAAACGTCCTGACCTTGCAAAGCCATTGCTTCGCAAGGCTCTGTCTCATCACACTCTGTCGTTGCCACGCAAATGGCTGCTCAAATTGCTGTATCATTACACTGCCCTCGGTGGACGGGGAGCGTATTTGCTTTGGAAATGAAAGTCATAACAGTATCCCATAAAGAATTTGATAATATGTGTGCCAATCTTCAAGGGTTGGTCCTGAAATCGGCATACGATTATGATGTTCTTATTGGCGTTGCAAGAGCCGGGGTGTATGTGGCTGAAAAGTTTGATGCAAAGGAATTTTATATTATAAAAAGCCAGCGTGGAGGTACGTCTGCCAAGCGTGGTACGGTTAATTCCATTTTGCTTAAAATGCCGGCATTTTTAAATTGTTTCCTTCGGATAGCGGAGTCTAAAATCCTTGAATGGAAAGATGCCTTTAAGCGTCCGACACTCAAGGAAGTAGATATTGATGAAAAGTTGACCGTGCGTTTGAAAGAGGGTGGACATAAGGTATTGATAGTGGATGACGCAGTTGACAGCGGTCGGTCGCTATTGAGTGTGGTGGAGGCTGTAAGGCGTATCTCTCCGGAAAATATAATACGGACAGCGGTAATAACAGTGACACGCAAAAAGGTTTTGATTAAACCGGATTATGCATTATTCCGGAATTCAACTCTTTTACGCTTCCCTTGGGCGGGAGATGTCTGTGATAATTCAAAAGGACTGCGACCATGACAATAGTAGACCTTGACGGCACATTGGTTGAATGCAACTCGTTTACGGAATTTGTTAAATTTCTGTTCAAACGTTGTCCTGCAGCACGTTTCCCTCTGATAAAAATAGTTGTTTGCAGAAAATTGAGGATGATTAGTCATCATTCCGCAAAGGAAAGAATCGTTCCTCTGGCTGCCAATCTCCTTTCAACAAGTGATATAAAAGAGTTCGTGGATTTTTTATGCAGCAGAATTAACCCGAAGGTTAAAGAAATTATTGCAGACGCCAAGGAGATATGTCTCGCAACCGCGGCTCCGGAAATATATGCTTCGGTGTTTGCATCGGAATTGGTCATTTCACAATTTACTGCCACGGTTCAAGGCAAACCCGAGAATAAAGGCAAAAATAAACTTGATAATTTGCTCAATTCGGGAATAATATTTGATGAAAATACCATTGTGATTACTGATCATAGAGATGATTTGCCATTGCTCAAGGCAAATTGCAAGGGAGTAAACTATATAGTAAATCCTTCCCGCCGAAGCCTTGAGGCATTACGGCAGGAAGGAATTAGATTTGAGATTATATGATTGATGCGGTTATTCGGTAGGAGTGATAGCTGCTATCAGTTTTATTGCAGAAACGTATTGTTCGATGGCTTCCGCCACTTTCTTTGCATCACGCATGGCATGAACTACCGTTGCGGGCTGAGCCGAGACATCACCGCCGGCAAAAACACCGACTCTTGTGGTCATGCCGTAAGGCATCTCACGAATTAGCACATAACCTTTTGAATCAACATCTATCCCTTTTGTGGTGGAAACGATGCGGGCGGCGGGTGCGTTGCCGACAGCTCCGATGAGATGGTCAGCTGGATACTCTTTCTGCACACCTTCCGTGTCGATGATCAGAGATTGCAGTCTGTCGCCTTCTCCTCCGTTCAC
>DAWBVG010000052.1:0-1796 GCA_052279865.1 Muribaculaceae bacterium | reverse complement strand
GGCATATCCTGCACAATTTTAATGTTCTTCAGACCGGCCACCATCGTAAAGATCTCACTTACACCCTCTACGACTTCCACCATATTGAGCTCCTGATAAACCACCTTCAGCTTACCGATCTGGCTCTTCGTCCATTTCAGCAAATTATCGAGCAGTGAGAACACATCCTCAGTGGTCTGGTTCGCCATTGTCAGCAACTCATACATCTCCCCACCGATTGTCTCGCTGGGCAGATTCAGAATCAGCATATTCAGCACCATCTTGATAGAACCCATCGGCGAACGCAAGTCGTGCGCAATCACAGAATACAGTTTGTCACGTCCCATGATCGTCTTACGCAACTCCTCCGTCTGCGCCACGATGATCCGTTTGGCGGCAACCAGCGAAATCTGGTGCGTCACACGGATGATCAGCTCCTCCTTATTGAACGGCTTGGAGATAAAGTCATTACCTCCCACCTGGAATCCCTTCACTATATCCGCTGTGCTATTCAGCGCAGTCAGGAAAATGATAGGAATATCAGACATTTCGGGATCAGCTTTCATCTGCTTCGCCACGTCAAACCCACTGATGTCCGGCATCATGACATCCAACAGCACAAGATCCGGTTTCTCTTTCTTCACCTGCGCCAAAGCCTCCGTACCGTTGCCGGCGGTTACAATCTGAAATTTCTCATTGTTCAATAGCACCTTCAATAAAAGTACATTTGAAATGACATCGTCCACAATGAGGACTTTATATTCGGAAGGATTAATTTCCACATTCATAATTATCTCCTTATTTATTCGTTTTAGATCCCTTAAAATACTCAATCATGCGGCTCAGCCCATCTTCCAGTTCGATGGTAGGCTCCCAACCAAGTTTTTTCTTTGCCAGCGTTATATCCGGCTGTCGTTGCTTGGGATCATCGTTCGGCAATGACTTGAACACTATCTTCGAAGAAGAACCCGTCATGGCGATTATCTTTTCCGCCAACTCCTGTATCGAGAACTCATTCGGATTGCCGAGATTCACAGGACCGGTAAAATCGTCCTCCGTCTCCATCATCCTTATCATTCCCTCTATCAGATCATCGATATACTGGAAACTGCGCGTCTGCGTTCCGTCTCCATATATCGTGATGTCTTCATTGTTCAATGCCTGCAGAACGAAGTTTGAAACTACCCTCCCATCGTTCGGCAGCATACGCGGACCATACGTATTGAATATGCGGATAATCTTCACACGTACATCATTCTGTCGATGATAATCCATAAACAATGTCTCCGCACAGCGTTTCCCCTCATCGTAACAGGAACGGTAACCCACAGGATTTACGTTCCCCCAATAATGCTCCGGCTGCGGATGCACAATCGGGTCGCCGTATACCTCGCTCGTAGAAGCCTGCAACACCTTTGCATCCAGTCTCATCGCCAATCCCAGCATATTGATAGCCCCCATCACCGACGTCTTGGCCGTTTGTATAGGGTCATGCTGATAATGAATGGGAGACGCGGGACAAGCCAAATTGTATATTTCATCCACCTCTGCAGAATATGGGTAAGTGACATCATGCCTCACCACTTCAAAATGGTGATTGCCCATCAGATGAGCGATATTGTCTTTCGACCCCGTAAAAAAATTATCCAGGCATATCACTTCGTGACCGTCGTTTATTAGCCGCGTACAAAGATGAGAACCAATAAAGCCGGCCCCTCCACTTACCAGTATTCTTTTCATTTTATGTATTCTATTGTTTACTTAAAGAGACGCTGTCTCCGTTTTGTTTATGGTTACAAATGTAACCGATTTGATTA
>DAWBVG010000051.1:0-4784 GCA_052279865.1 Muribaculaceae bacterium | reverse complement strand
TCATTTCGGAGTCTTCACCAACAAGGAGATAACCGTAGCTTTCGTAAGAAAGGATTTCATAACCCTTACACCGCTGTCTGAGATGGCCGAAGGCAGAGTGCCTTTCATCCCCGCCAAGTATAAGATGCAGGTGACTGACAAGACCACAGACCGCCGTCTGCGCCGCCTGTTCCGCATGGCAAAAGAGGTCGTTTTCGCCTCAGGCGAGGGGGCGGAGGCGCAGGCACGCTTCTTCAACCTCTGCCGCCACTTCCGCGTCGGGCAGCCCACAAGCCGTATGTGGCTGACCCAACTTGACCACGAGGCAATAAAACCCCTATTCGCAAAACGTGAGAAAGGGCGCGTGCTTCACAATCTCGCCCAATGCGGACTTGTCGCCAACGGCATGGAGATGTTGTTCAGCTATAATTTCAGCCGTGTTCTTGACCGCTGGTATTACGAGGGCAAATCCCTCACACGACAGGAGGCTGTTGCAATATCCTTTCTCGGCGGGATAGACATGGAGCATGAACGGACTGTCAACAACCGTCCGCAACACTACATCACCATAGAGGCGGCAGGGCTGAGCCTCGCCTCGGACCAGACATGGGAAACCGCCGACGAGTGCGCCGCCATACTCGAAGCCATAAAGACAGGCATCACCGTAAAGGCGAGTATGACCGTAAGTGAAATGACCGACCCCAAGCTGTCGCCGCATATAATGACGACACTCCAGATGGATGCGTTTGACAACCTCGGCTGGATGCCGACGCAGACAATCTCCGTGGCAACGCGCCTGTATGAACGCGGCATAATCACATCGCCGTACACTGATAATCCCCAACGCGGTATAATGCCGTTGCAGCCCCTGCCACAACGCGCGTCGGGAAATGAACGCACCCTATACGACATGATAGCGCATCGCATCGAAGCCACCACCATACAACCCGCCACACGCCAGTACGCGACATACAAGGTCGAGATTGCCGGCATGACATTCTCCCGTAAATGGGAGATAACCGAACCGCAACCGGAATACGCCGGAACAACGGAACAGGAATGTGTAATCGAGGCAAAGGCGGTCGTTCCGTACACTCACGGAAGGTTGTATCCTCTGGGCTTCTCGACCTTCCTCTATAATCTCAGAAGACTGGCCAATGTCAACCCCTGTATGCACGTCGGTATGCCGTACAATCGTTACGACCACGAGTGGGGAACTGTAATCGAGAGTCTGGAGCAAAAAGGCTTCATCGCCATAGACGGGGACGGCAACATACATCTTACCTCGGAAGGCAAACGCCTCTCAATCGACCTTGAACCATATGACCTGATGTTTGAGCTGGGCGGCGACCGTTTCAATCCTGGAGCAATCCTTCTCGGCCATACCACAGGGCGCAAGCTCATGACCGCTTTCGAGCAGTGGATAACAGAAACCGTCGGCGACATACTCAAATATGTGCCGAAAGAGGACAATAATGCCGCAGCCGTCCAAGAATCAGGCACTTTTCCGGCTCAACCCGAAAAATAGTCGCTGATCCATAGCGCAAAATCCGGGATTTTTCGCTAACTTTGCCACTGAATCGCAGTCATAAATTTTATTTTTGATTGTGGATTTAGTGGTGGGCAGCGGGAGGGATACCCGCTGCCTTTTTCTACTCTTATCCCACACCACCACTTAATCCACAAAACATTATGGCATTTATTCAAATTGAGGAGGAGGTATTCAAAGATATGCTATCCAGAATATCCTTCCTCAGAAAACAATATGTCCAGCTATACGAGCGACTGCGCAACAAGGATTTCGGCGATTGGCTTACAATAGAGCAAGTCTGCTCTATTCTGAATGTATCCGATACCAAAGTCCGTTCACTCAAAAAGGGAGGCCGCATCGGTTTTATCAAATGCGGCAAGACACTGAGATTTAGCGCTGGCGATGTGTATTCACTCCTTGAAAGGGTTGAAAGCAAAGTCTATGGGTAGAATTATCAGTGTTACCGATGATGATGTCAGAGCATTTTATGACGACACGATTGCAATGCTCGAAATATCGGAATATCTGGATAATGAATGTAAGCCGACTCTATGCGGCAAGCGTTTCATAACAGATACAAAACTCGCTCAGAAACTGGATATAACAAAACGAGCGCTTCAAGATTACCGTGACAAAGGATTGATTTCTTACTATCGTCTTGATGGGAAAATACTTTATTCAGAAGACGATGTAGATGATTTCCTGCGGTCTTCATATCGCCCCAAATTCTGCTAAATGAAAGCGGCCACCGGATTAACGATGACCGCTTTTCTTACGGGTGACAATCGTCAAATTCTGATACCGTCGAATCTGTCACGCATACCTGCCATGCTCTTATAGACCGTCTGGTCCTGCATTTTCGCATATATTTGTGTGGTCTTGATGTCATTGTGACCGAGCATCTTGCAGATTACCTCGATTGATACGTTGTTGCACAACGACATAGAGGCGAATGTGTGTCGGGCAACGTGTGTCGTGAGATGCTTTTTGATACGCGCCAGATCTGCAATCTCTTTAAGGTAGGCGTTCATCTTTTGGTTGGTGATTGCCGGCAGCACGACGCCAGTAACCTTTACTGTAGGATGTTCTGCGTATTTGCGGATTAGCTGTTGTGGGATTTCCATCATAGGAATTACACACATTATACCAGTTTTAGCACGGGCCTTGCGTATCCAGATTACACCGTTCTCATCTTCCTGTATATCCGACTGCACCAGAGCTTTCATGTCGCAGAACGCGAGGCCGGTGAAGCAGCAGAAAATAAAGGTGTCACGGACAATCTCCAGTCTTTTCAACTCCGAGAGATCAAGCCCCATAATGGCTTTAAGCTCCGGTTCTGTCAGGAACTCACGTTTGCTGTAAGTCCTCTGATACTTTTTCCCGACAAACGGGTCGTGAGTGATCCATTTGTGCGCAAGCGCGTATTGCATCACATTCTTAACGCAACGCAGATAGCGGACAGCAGCATTGTTGGCACAGTCCTTCTTCATTCGCAGATAGTGCTGGAAGTCGTCAAGGATGCCGGATGTCACTTCTTTTATTGGAATATCCGGAGTTTTCAGAGAGGAACGGAAGAACTCTTCCATGTAGTCGGCACAGCGAGTCCATCTCTGGTATGTCGCTTTCACTATGTCGCCACGCTCATATTCCTCTTTTCGGTGTTCGTTGGCTTCGCGGAATACCTCAATCATCATCTTGGGCTTCTCTCCGTTTCCGAGGAAAAGAGATTTAAGCACGCCGGGATTGACAGGCTTTTTCTCGCGGATTAGCATATTGTGTATGTCACACAACTTGGCCCGTACCATCTCAAGGTACTTGTTCAGTTCGAGATCTCGGCGCGTGCGACCACGGCACAGGTGCTTTTTCGCATCCCAGTTTTCGGGGTCAACCGTTCTGCCGATTTTGAACTCCGTCGCTTGACCGGCGACGGAGATACGGGCGAAGATTGGGTACTCGGCCCGCTCTGTCTGTGGCTTCCGCACATAGAAGCCCAGAGTGAAATAAGAATCGGATGTCATTCGTTTGTGGGTTTAATGGTTACTTAAAGATAATCATTTTCGCCGACATTTCAAAACGATGAAGTCCATTGATTTGCGAGATGTGCGATGCTTGTTGCCTCTGCCTTTTTTCTATATTCTGCTGTGAATAGCCACTCACGGCAAATAATGATGAAAAACGCAGAAATCAGTGTGCAAGTGGGGATTTGAGGGCATATCTGCGTTAAAAATCCTTTTAAGAGTTAAAGAGTGTTTAGAAACTCCCAAAATTGCGACCCAAACCGGGTCAAAGGTTCAGTCCTACACTCAAAACCCAACTTTGTGAACGGTTGAAGGAGTGTAACAATCAGTAATTCAATCTACTCACAGTCGGATTTCTTCAACTGTGAGTGGAATTGCTCACAGATGTGACCACTCACGAATCACTCACAGCTGACCGTAATATTTTTCAGTGTTCCTCGATTTTGACAAAAAGAAAAAACGCTGAAAATCAAGTGATTTCAGCGTTTCTCTGCATTTAGCGTTTTTGCTTTGTGACCCCGGTGGGGCTCGAACCCACGACCCAATGATTAAGAGTCATTTGCTCTACTTCGGCATCTAAAAGATTCGCTTCGCTCATCTTTCCGATGCAACCAACTGAGCCTCAGAGTCATTAAATTATCTCATAGTTGTCTTCTAATCAATTTTTTGATTTAAAATCGCTATGGTTTACACCTCGGTTTACACAAACTGCAATTGTTAATAAATGTTTATTATTATCTCATTGTTTGTATGGAAAAAGCATAAGTGCTTTTCCATGCAACTCATTCTATTGAAATCAGAACAATGTACCTTTCTTGATTCCACCTTTAAGAACGCTTCTTTCCTTAAAAAAGTACGTAGCTATCAAAATTAAAGGCTATCTGTCAGGACTCCTCAAATATCTTAAATTTTATGGAAATTATTTGCTTTATAAGGCTTATCTGAAAAGATGTGTTCAAGACAACTAATAAATTTATAATAGATTTGCTTTGTTTCTATCCATAATTCCATAAAGAATCTTGAGAGAACTAAATATTCTGATTTATAATGGCTTTAACATTAAGATTGATAGACTTACATTTTCTCTCGGGTAGATGATATTTCTTTTAAATCGCCGTCAATTCTTTTGTAGTTTGTTCTATATTCATAACCATTAACGTATTCTACTTTTTCCTTTCTTACTATCCGAACTTTTGGCGTGTCATATTCAAAGTCTCGGACCATTTCACACCAAGACTCTACAGAAGAGCCACATC
>DAWBVG010000050.1:0-2738 GCA_052279865.1 Muribaculaceae bacterium | reverse complement strand
CTGGGAAGATCGGCGTCAGGTCTGGGATAAGGTAAAGGAAGAAATATCGGAAGTTGAAGAAGAAATTGAAAATAACGATAGCCAAGACAGACTGGAAGAAGAATTTGGAGATCTTCTCTTTTCTGTCATCAATGCAGCCAGGCTTTATGGTGTTGATCCGGAGAATGCTCTTGAAAAAACCAATATAAAATTCATAAAGAGATTCAATCACATTGAGGAAAAGGCAAAAGCCATGGGAAAGCCTATAAAAGAGTTGACTCTCGCTGAAATGGATAAAATCTGGAACGAAGCTAAAAATCTGTAATAAGTTGATACTCTGCATCACTGAGAAACCAAGTGTTGGTCGGGACATAGCCCGGATATTGGGAGCCAACACGCAAAAACCGGGATATTACGAAGGTAATGGATATTGTGTGACATGGACCTTCGGACATCTTTGCACCCTTAAAGAACCGGCGGACTATACTCTTGACTGGAAAAGATGGTCACTGTCGTCGCTTCCTATGATTCCACCCAAATTCGGTATAAAATTAATTCCTCAACAAAGCATTGAAACGCAATTCAATACAATCAAGACGCTTATTGAGCAATGTGACGAGGTGATAAATTGCGGTGATGCCGGACAAGAGGGTGAACTGATTCAAAGATGGGTGATGCAGAAAGCAGGTTGTAAGAAACCGATCAAACGGTTGTGGATCAGTTCTCTGACAGACGAATCAATAAAAGAAGGTTTCGCACATCTTAGAAGTCACGAAGAGTTAGAGCCTTTATATACGGCAGGACTTTGTCGTGCTATTGGTGACTGGATTCTTGGCATCAACGCAACGCGATTATATTCAATAAAATACAGTAAAGACCGCCAGATTCTGTCGGTAGGCAGAGTTCAGACTCCTACGCTGGCACTCGTTGTAAACCGACAGCTTGAGATTGAAAACTTTGTTCCCAAAGACACGTGGGAATTGAAAACCGTTTACCGCGACACTCTGTTTTCTTCTGCGTTAAAACCATTTGACACGATGCAGGCTGGTGAGCAGATTGTGTCAGAAGTGGCAAAATATCCCTTGGTAATCACGGACATAGAAAAGAAGAAGGGGAAGGAAGCTCCTCCACGCCTTTTCGATCTGACATCGCTTCAGGTGGAATGCAACAAAAAATTCGGAATGGGAGCAGACGCAACATTGAAAGCCATTCAGTCTTTATATGAAAAGAAACTTGCCACCTATCCACGCGTAGATACGACATATCTTACAGATGACATGTATCCTAAATGTAAGGGTATCTTGAATGGCATCAGTCAAAGTTATGCAGACGTGCTCCAACCATTGAGAGGAGAAAAACTCAAAAAGAGCAAAAAGGTATTTGATAATTCAAAAGTCACTGACCATCATGCAATAATCCCTACCGGACAGCCAATCCCACCTACCCTCACCATGGACGAAAGGAATGTATTCGATACTATTGCACTAAGGTTCATATGTGTGTTTTATCCGGATTGTGTTTTCGAACAGACATCGGTAAAGGCTGAAGCTGACAAATACAAATTTAAAGCCACAGGAAGGGTAATAATAGACCAGGGCTGGAAATTTGTGTATCAAACGAGAAAAGGGATTTCAGCCACCGTTGAGGAAGATAAAAGTGACGACGATAAAAAGGAAGATGACACAGCAGTCCTTCCCACCTTCACAAAAGGTGAATCAGGACCACATCAGCCAAAACTGGTGAAAAAAACAAGCCAGCCACCCAAATATTATACAGAAGGAACATTGCTTAAAGCAATGGAAACAGCAGGAGCGTCTGTTGAGGATGAAGAATTACGGGATGCTCTTAAAGCCAACGGCATCGGACGACCGTCAACAAGGGCTGCCATAATTGAAATTCTATATAAAAGAGGATATATCCGTAAAGAACGTAAATCGCTGAGGGCAACACCAGCCGGCATTGATCTTATATCAATAATTCAGGAAGAACTATTGAAAAGCGCAAAACTAACCGGCATATGGGAAGGACGATTGCGACAGATTGAGAAAGGTGAGTATAGTGCGGCTGAGTTCATTTCTCAACTGAAAGAAATGATATCAGAGATTGTATTGTCAGTGCTTAAAGATAATTCCAACCGTCGTATCATCGCCGAACAACAAGACAATGCCGGTGTTAATAAAGTAGATAACGGTGAGAACAAAAAAGAAGGAACCGGTAAAAGCAAAAAATCTTCCAATAAAAGCAAAAGTCAATAGCGATGGATAGAAATCTCGCAATTCAATATACAGCGGTAGGCTTGATTATTATTGCAGCCTTGATCTGGCTTGTGATAAAATTTATCAAAAGAAAAAAAGGCAAAGGTGCTTGTTGCGGATGCGCGCTCTCTGAGAAGTGCACATCTTATAATAAAAATAATAAAACTCATGCAGCCGTAAAAGATTGCAACACTCAGCACAAATGACACATTGCGCAGAGTGTTGCAGATAGACCGGAATTCCAAGAATTTGCTAATTAAGCTTCTAAATATGAGTCTCTGATGTCTTCCTGACCAATTGCCAGGAATTAACGATATTCTGCCAGGCTATATATGCTGCAGGGGCAATAGATGCTATGGGTGACATATAAGTAAGAGCAAGCCATACGGCAAGAACCGTATTTTTCTGCCCCAGGCTTTGTCCACCTGAAACCTTGTCTTTAAAATGTCCTCCGATTTTACGGCCGATCGCAAACTGTAAAAGACAAACTACTAGTGCTCCGAT
>DAWBVG010000049.1:0-2835 GCA_052279865.1 Muribaculaceae bacterium | reverse complement strand
TGCCGTCAGCCTTCATTATGTCTACTCCGGCTTGTATGTCGGCGAAATACTCGCGCAGACTTTTGACGCGAAACATCTTGTCGCCCTCTTGCAGGGATCTGCCGTAACGCCGGAGATCCACGGCATAGAAATCATAGCCATGATCCACATATTCCATAGCCATCTCTTTTTGGAAGAAATAATCACTGAATCCATGTATGTATAATACACCCCGTGTCGTCTTGGCAGATGTTTTACGTCTGATCACGCTGCATCTTACATTCCCCGCGTAATCGTTTCCCTGGTTAACGTGAGTCATTTCGAATCCGTCACCTAATATATCATTTTTCCAATCCATAAGAATTAATTGTTTAAGAAAAGTTTGTGACAATTTAATTATCTAATATCAACGCACCAATATCTCGAGTGGTTGAAATGTGGATAAGTAAAATTGGTAAAAGAAACTGAATATAATGTAATAAATGTAGCAAATGTATTGTGTAATTTTGTAACCGACAAATCAGAGATAAACAAAAAACAAATCTTTAATAATTTATATTTACAAACGGATAATTTAATGGTTACTAACGGACAATTGAATGATTAGACAAACGGATAATAACCATAAATCATGAAAATATCGATTAAGTCTCAATATTAGTAAAGTTGTTTTGAATAGTGAAGAAACCGCCGTCTGTCCGTGAGGACCGGCGGCGGTAATTATATTTATTCCGAATTTTTTTATTGTTTTGTGAGAGATTCGAGTTGCTGGCGGAGTTTCGGGTCGGAGGGGCGTTTGGCGTAGCTTTCCACTATTTTTCCGTCGCGGTCGATGAGCATTATGCGGGGAACACCTTTGATGTTAAGTGTTTTCAAAAGCGGGGAGTTAAAGCCTCCGGGGAGATTGACGCTCAATACTCCGGGCTTATGTGGAGTGGCGCGCATCATCTTCTCCCATTTCCCATACAAGGCATCTCCTGTATCAACCGACAGGGATACGAATTTAACTCCTTTCCCTTCAAAATCTTTTGCCACTGCGTCGAAATAGGGCATCTCTGCGCGACATGGAACACAAGCGGTAAACCAGAAGTCAACCAGAACATAATCTCCTCTTAAATCAGAGAAACGGTATTCCTTGCCAACAACATCCTTGCATATGAAATCCGGCATTTCCGTGCCGGCAGAGATATGAGCCGATTCAGCTGTTTTATTGGCGAATTCCGCTTCAAGTGCCGGAAGTTGTGCCAATGCTGTCGCATCCGTGATCATAGGTCGAATGCGGGGCAACTGACGTTCAAAGTCTGTGAGATAGTTGTATTTCAATGTTTTGGAAAGGAGAGAAATGAGAAAATGAGATCGTATTTTATCATTTCCTATCTCTTTTGCGTAGATGCTCATATAGTCATCGTTGGAGACAGGAATGAGTCCTCGACTCTCTTTTGTTTCCAATGCTTTGCTTACCACGTCAAACCATTTGGGAACACAAAGTATGTTTTCATCTTCAAACGTGATGTTATTGAGGAAATCATAGAAATTGTCGGCAGTTTCTATCTTCTCTCCGTTCTTATTGAATACTTTCGATACGGTGAGTCCTCCAAGCCTCTGGTTAAGCAGAGTGTAGCGGTTGTAAAGCTTGTGGATGACGGAGAAACGAGGGTCAAGACCTGCGGCATCTATGGCATCATCAAGTCGTTTTATCTCATTCTCATTATAATCTATCCATTCCGAAGAATAGAGCTTTATACTTTCGGGTGTGCGGCATATGTAGGGGTTGTTGCGCATGAACCTGTTTTCTTTCTCATTCCCTCCGGTTATTTCTACTTTATCCGATGTTACAGAAATCTCGGTATTTGTGCCCGGGGTGATAAAAACCGGATGGAAAGTGCCGCTGGCGTCCAGAAGTCGGTAATACACGGGCGATTCATTAATCGTAATGATAGTGTCTGGACTGGTGATTTGCGTGTAATTTAGATCAGCCTCAGGTTGAAAATATATGTTGTTGCCGCTTCTATTCACAATCTTTACCGTTGCCGGAGAGGCGGCATATAGATATCCTGTTGATATAAGAGCCATCGCGGTCATTGTGGCTCCTGCGATTATCTTTTTCATTTGCTGTTCTGTTTAAGGTCGCTGGTCTGCATTGCCTTCAAGGGGAATGGGAATGTAAGCAATGTAGAATTGGGTGATAATGTATAGGTCTGTCCGTCAAATATTTTTGTTTTTGTTTCCTGGAATTCCGAACAGAAACGCCGCAGATCGAAGAATCCATTGCAAGTGAGGAAAAGCTCACGTTTACGCTCTTCGCGCACGAAGCGCAAAGCTTCAGTGGGATCGTTTGTGGCGAGGCGCGTGTATTTACCTGTGATACATCTGTTGGAACGCAAGGTCTCCAGATATTCCATTGCTTTGGCGATATCGGCAGACGTGCCTCTGCGGGCATAACACTCGGCAAGCATCAGATACACTTCCGAAAGACGCATTCCCGAAGGATTCCAGCGGATGCCCATAGATGCGTATTCTCGGTCGCCTTCGGGAGCTGTGTCATGGCTTCGGCGATAGCGTATGCAGAATAGTTCACGCAAGTCTGCCCCCTCTTCGAAAAGATCAAGAACCTCTTTGGTGAGATACATCGGGAAAGGATCGGTATCATTTGTGCCGAACTGGTAGAGAAGATTCTCCGGGGAGTCGTAGCTTTTCGCAACGCCATTCTTCCAGATGTTTTCTATTGCATCGTTTATGCCCATAAATTCCGGGCGGTCAATTGCGCGGTCTGTGCCGTAGGCACGCAAAAGGGAGGGTGCGAAACGATTGTATTCCGCATTCATGTTCCAAAGGGTATGTCCGGCAGTCTCAGCT
>DAWBVG010000048.1:0-3309 GCA_052279865.1 Muribaculaceae bacterium | reverse complement strand
TCCAAATTTCATCAGAACATCTCCTGATAGGGTATTCACGTTTCCTGAAAAGTTGTCATCCTGTTTTGATTTCAGCTCCTCAGCAACAGCAGGGTCCGAAAGTGCTTGAACCATAAGGGTGGAAGCCCCCAGGGCAGCGGCATTTATATCTCCCCGTTTCATATTGGGGATTATTTCGGAATTTATGATGTTCTTGCATGCGATATCCGGGAGTGCACCTTCTACACCATACCCGGTTGTGATACGCGCACGTCTTTGTTCCGGAGCGATAACCAGCAAGACACCGTTGTCTCGGTCCTTCTTGCCGATTCCCCAGAGCGTGAACAATTGCTCGCTCCAGTCTTCAATGGGTGTTTCACCAATTGACGGAGGAATTGCTACCACGGCTTCAACAGATGTTTGTTGACGCAGGTCCCAAAGACGGCGGTTAATTTCATCTTTTGTTTCCTGCGACAGAAGATTGCCCGGATCGGACACATACTCGTATCTGTTCGCAATGTTGACATTCGGCATCATTTTAGGCGTGTAATCTTCGGCTCTGACAGCAAGAATGCTGATGAAGAATGTCAGGTATATTAATATCTTTCTCATTTTAAATTATGTATCACGTAGTTGTTAAACAGCGGGTAGGCTGTGTCCGTTCAATTTGCGGAAAAGATCGAGGGCATAGACATCGGTCATGCCGGATACATGATCGAGTACGCTCTGGATTCTTTCATACAGAGTGGGAGCCGTGGTGTCATATTGTTGTGGGATAATGTTGAGAAGCAACCGGGAATAATTCTTTTCCGGATTGAGCACGGCATCCATCAGAGTGTCGAGAAGATACGTCAGGATGCGATTTCCCGCAAGTTCTATGTCCACAACTTCCGGTGCGCAATATATTTTATCCCACGCTGTGGCTGAACATTTGGAATAGGCATCCTTAAGAAGCGGATTCATATTGTCGATGAGCGTGCCACTAAAATCTCCTTCGAGTATTTTTTCTTCGTTCCGGGCGAATACGTCAGCACAATCCACAACCATAGCTCCGATTGCATTCGATCTCAGGTAGGCAATCTTTTCATTCGGGTCATCAAGATGTCCCAACATTCGTTTCATCCTGTCCTGATCTTTCTCTTCGAAGAAGTTAAGCAGGAGATTGATAACCTCCTGCATCCCTATGATTTTCAATTTGTGGGCATCTTCGAGGTCCATTATCTGATAGCATATGTCATCCGCAGCTTCTGTAATATATACAAGAGGGTAACGACAGAATTTACCCGAAGATGTTTCCGGAATGCCGAGCTGGGAAGCGACACGTCTGAAGATTTCCTCCTCCGAAGAAAAGAATCCGAACTTACCTTTTTCTCCTGCAAGCAGAGAAGAGTACGGATACTTTACAATTGATGCGAGTGAGGAATATGTCATTGCCATTCCTCCGTTTCTTCTCCCTTTGAATTGATGTGTCAGAAGTCGGAAAGAATTTGCGTTTCCTTCAAAATGAATGAGATCAGTCCATTCTCTTGCTCCGAGGCGATTCTTGAGGTCCTGACCATTCCCTTCGCTGAAGTATGTGGAAATTGTTTTTTCTCCTGAATGTCCGAACGGAGGGTTCCCAAGATCATGACAGAGACAAGCAGCCGCCACAATATCTCGCATCCCGTCAAGTTTATGTGTCCAGGGTTCTCCCTTGTATTTCTCATGAAGCCGGATCGCGACTTCATTGCCCATAGATCTTCCGACAGATGAAACTTCAAGGCTATGTGTCAGACGGTTGTGCACGAAGATACTGCCCGGCAAAGGAAATACCTGTGTCTTGTTCTGCAATCTTCTGAAGGGAGATGAAAAGATGAGCCTGTCATAATCTCTTTGAAAATCCGAGCGAGTGTGACGTCTGCTGTCGTGAAATTCCTCCATTCCAAGACGCTTGTCGCATATAAGTCGATCCCAATTCATCATATCTGCTTGCTTGTTATAGAAGTTGTTTAAACAACTTCACTTATTTTTAGCTTCTTCATCTCCTCCATCAACAAATTTTGATGGGGTTGGTGATATTGAATAAATGCAAAATTACACAAAATAGTTGAAAATCCTTGAAGACGGCAACCTTATTTATGACAATAATAGGCGAATGGATTGCGTTATTTTATCAATGAAACAGTTTCGACCTGACATCACTGACTTTCTGAAGACAATCCGCACCCTAATGTTTGTGGCTTGTGCTGTCTTGCTCTGCTCATCAGTAGCGTGGGGAAAACCCGGAGACAAGATTTTAAATCGCCCGTATGCCGATCAGAAGCGTTGGCATTTCGGTTTCTCTGTCGGAACTCAGTTTCAGGATTTAAGTTTTACGCACAATGGTTTTGAGACTCCTGCTCCGGAAAATGGGCAATGGTTTGTGGAGATTCCTTCGTATGCTCCCGGCATATGCGCCAATGTGCTTGCAGATTTGCGTCTTCACAAACATTTCAACCTACGGTTCTCTCCGGGAATGTATTTCGGGTCAAAAAGCGTGGAGATGATAGATGCTCGCAGTGAGTCGAAACTGCGGCAGGAAATCAAGAGCGCATATGTGGTTCTTCCTTTCGACTTGAAGATTTCCGGTGAAAGGTATCATAATTCTCGCCCCTATGTCACCCTCGGTGCCATGGGCACATTCGATGTTGGAAAAAGACGCTCTGATTATCTGCAGTTCAATACGGCAGATGCTTATCTTACAGTAGGTCTGGGATGTGATTTCTATCTTCCTTTCTTCAAATTGAATCCGGAAATCAAGTTCTGTTTCGGACTTACGGATATTCTGCGTCACGATCGTCCGGATCTTGTAGATAATCCGGATATGATGAAAATCACCCAGTCGCTGACCAAGGTTAAATCGAAGATGTTTGTACTCACATTTTATTTTGAATAAGGATCACGGAATGCGTTTGAATAAAAGATATATTATTGCCGTTGCGGTTTTCGTGATCTCGGCACTGTGCTTTCATGAAGGGGCTTTTGCTCAAAACGACGTGCAGTTCACTCAATATTGGGCAGTACCCACATACTATAATCCTGCCGCAACTGGCGACATTGATTTTGTTCGGATCCGAGGAGGAGCCCGGATGCAATGGGTCGGTATCGACAACGCGCCCCGCAGTTTTCTTGCCGCTGCGGATATGCCGGTGAAAATTGGCAAAAAAAGGATTGGTGTCGGTGTGAACATGAGTCAGGAATCACTCGGTCTTTTTTCAAACATGCTGGTGAATGCCCAGGGAAGCTACAAGATAAAATTCCTTAAAGGTGTGCTTTCCATAGGTATTCAAGCGGGTTATTACAATACAAAAT
>DAWBVG010000047.1:0-5115 GCA_052279865.1 Muribaculaceae bacterium | reverse complement strand
CCCTGTAGCTGCGGGGAAGTGCCTTGAATATCTCGCAGTGATGCGGACAGTTCATCGGCTTAAGCATGTATTCCTCACCCTCCTGCGGGGTCTTGATGGGCTGGAAAGAATCCTTGCCATATTTTGCCCAGTGACCGGAGGTAACGTAAAGCTGCTTATTACCGATATGCGGAGTGATCACCTGAAGGTAACCATATTCTTTCTGAATCTTGCGGAGGAACTGCTCCAGACGGTCGCGAAGGGCTGCACCTTTCGGAAGCCAGAGAGGGAGACCTTGTCCAACAGTAGAAGAGAAAGCGAAGAGTTCCATCTCTTTGCCGAGCTTGCGGTGGTCACGTTTCTTTGCCTCCTCAAGAAGTGCCAGATACTCATCAAGCATCTTTTTCTTCGGGAATGTGATGCCGTATACACGCACAAGCTGATCGCGCTTCTCATCGCCACGCCAGTATGCACCCGCGAGTGAAAGTATCTTCACAGCCTTGATAGGGGCTGTGCTCGGAAGATGCGGACCGCGGCAAAGGTCGGTAAAATTTCCTTGTGTATATGTTGTGATGTGACCGTCCTCAAGCTCGCTTATAAGCTCACACTTATAAGTCTCACCACGGTCTCCAAACATTTTCAAAGCGTCAGCCTTGGCGATATCCTTACGAACGATATCCTCTTTCTTGGCAACAAGCTCCATCATCTTCTTCTCAATCTTCTCGAAATCATCGGAAGTGATCTTGTGCTCTCCCGGATCGATATCATAATAAAACCCGTTTTCAATTGCCGGACCGATACCGAATTTCACACCGGGATAAAGCTCCTGAAGAGCCTCGGCGAGGAGATGGGCGGAAGAGTGCCAGAATGCATGCTTTCCTTCCTGAGAATCCCATTTGAAAAGCTCAATGGATGCATCTCCGTCGATAGGGCGGGAAATGTCCCACTCTTCACCATTTACTTTGGAAGCGAGCACATCTGCAGCAAAACGCGGACTAATGCTCTCAGCAACCTGGAATGGAGTAACCCCATTCTCAAACTGCTTTACACTGCCATCGGGAAAAGTTATATTGATCATATCTATATTTTTTATTTTCAATACATTACAAACAAATCAACGGAGAAACCCTATCGGGAATCCCCATAATTCGCACAAAGATACAAAAAAAACAGCTAAGTAACAAAAAATTAAATTAGAGTCGACCTATTTTAAGCGTGCTCAGCTTGACAATTAACGGAACTCAATCCGTAGTTACGGTTGCTTGCAACTGTAGCAGCCAACACAACGCATGTTGCAGCAGTTGCAAGCGACAACAGTTCCGATTTGACTCACTTTAGAAGCGCACCAGTTCCATTTCTTAATTCTTACTTCTTACTTCCCTTTCCCAATTATACACAAAATATACAAGTTAAATAGATTTTTGACATAAAATTTAACTAAAAAAAGTAAAATGCCATTATTTTTAATAAAAATACATCTCTAAAGAGTTGTATTTTTTTGATTTTTTATATATTTGCATCGGAATCCGTAATTTCAGAACACACTTTTGAAAAGATTTTTCATACGGATACGCGAATCTTCAAGCTGCTGAAATTTTGATCAAACATCTTATATTATGAATTTAGACTTACCTCATCATCCAAAATTTCTCAGATGCCTAATTATTGGCATTTTGGCAACATCGTTGGCTCCAACTGCAGCACTTGCAGTGCCTGCGAAACAAACGCCTGTCACAGTGACCCAGTCAGATGGCAAACAGCTTACAGTACGAATCGTAGGTGACGAGTATGACCATCAGTATTTTACTGTTGATGGGTATCTTCTGGTAAATTGTGATGACATCTACTATTATGCCGAACTTGACGCTGATGGCAACCCCGTTTCCACAGGAATTCGCGCTACCGACATCGATAGCCGCACACAGAAGACTGTCACTCTGCTCAACGGCATTGACAAAAGCTCTGTCAGTGACAAGCTTAACCAAAGATTGAAAACCCGTTCACGACGTAAAGCTCCTATTGCAAAAGGTCCCGGACAGACGGGGCGCTCAGCATTTCCTTCTAAAGGGAAACAGAAGGCCATTGTTATTCTTGTAGAATATTCAGATATAAAATTTCATTCACAAGAAGGATACGACGCACATGATTATTTCACCCGAATGATGACAGAGAAGAATTTCTCATCTTTCGGAGGGACCGGATCTGCCAAAGATTTCTTTATGGATTCATCATTAGGACAATTCGAACCGGAATTTGATGTCTATGGTCCCGTCACCCTTACAAAAACAAGAGCGTATTATGGAGGCGACGGGCTCATGGGTAAAGACATGAATGCATACCGAATGGCAATCGAAGCTTGCGAACAACTCAATGACACTGTAGACTTCAGCGAATATGATCGTGATGGTGACGGTTATATAGATAATGTGTTTATCTTCTATGCAGGAGAAGGACAACATATGGGTGCTTCCGTAGATGCTGTTTGGCCACATGCCTACAGCATAAGTGATAAAGATTCCACACCTTACATATTCGATGGAGTGCGTCTCGACAGATATGGCTGCACCTGCGAATGGGTGAGCGGGCGCCCGGATGGTGTAGGAACTTTCGTGCATGAATTCTCACATGTTATGGGACTTCCTGATCTTTACACAACCAATTACAACACTGCCTCATTCACCCCCGGCTCTTGGAGCACACTTGATGCAGGTCCATATAACAATAACGGCTGCACTCCTCCCCTCTATTCAACCTTTGAACGATACGCCCTCGACTGGATCTCTCCCGTGGAAATAAATGGGTCGGTTTCCGCCACTCTTCCTGCTTTAGGAAACAACCTTGCAGCCATCATCCGCACTCCCGATGAAAATGAGTTTTTCCTTCTTGAAAACAGGCAGAAAACCGGATGGGATGCTTATCTTCCCGGTCATGGCATGCTGGTATGGCATATAGATTATGAGAAAAGTATATGGTTCACAAACGGAGTGAACAATGACGAAAACCACCAATATGTAGATCTTGAAGAGGCAGACAACCTCAAGACGGATGGAAGCCGCGCAGGTGATGCTTTCCCGGGAACAGCAGGGATAACGTCTTTTACCGATGACACAAATCCGAGCATGAGGGCATGGGACAATAGTCGCCTCAATATTCCAATCACAGATATTGATGAAAATGATGGATTGATTACTTTCAAGGCACTTGGCGGTTCTGACCCCCTTGTAGCCACAAGAGCCCTTGATCCCGATTTCTCAGACCATGAAAGTTTTACTGCCAGATGGGAAGCAGCAAAGCCGGGAAGCGAATATCTCCTTTCCGTCTATACAAAAGGTGATAACGCTGAAATTAATTATCTTCCTGGATATTATCGCCGGAATGTTGGCACAGATACCTCACATACAATTACGGGGCTCACTCCGGCAACAACATATTATTTCGTTGTCCATACAGCGAAAGGTCTTGAAGCATCCGAAGCATCAAATGAGGTATCAATATTCACCGAACGAATGCCTCTTAACAAGCTGACTGTTAATGCCCTTAATGCCGAAGAGATAGACAGAACCTCTTTTGTGGCACACTGGGAACTGCTCCCTGAAGCCAATAATTACAACCTCACGGTATATCGTAAAGTGCCGGGTGGAGAACTTGAAGATGTATGCGATTTCTCAGCCGGAGTTGCTAATCTCCCTGATGGATGGACCACAAGCTCTACGACTGCCTACTCTATGTCTTCTTACGTAGGCACTGCAGCTCCGTCATTGCGCATGGGCCAGGATTCAGACCATATTATCACTCCTGAATATTCCGATGGTATAAAGAAATTCAGTTTCTGGCATAGAGGCAATTCCACAACCGCTGCTGAGAAAATAATGGTTTATACTTCCAAACAAGGAATATGGGAAAGAATCGGAGAATATCCGGTTGTCACCGACCGTGGAGGCAAAATAATCTCTATTGACGGAATTCCCGAGGGTGCTGAATCCATCAAGATTGAATTCAAGAAAGGTGCATCAAACTGTTCTCTTGCCATTGATGACGTGACTGTTTTCCATGGTGTAAAATATGTTCCTGAAAATCTTCCCTCATATGATGCTATCGCAACAGGGAATGTTTCTTCATATAAAGTTACGGATCTTCTTCCCGATTCCGAATATTTCTACACGTTGACAGCGACAGATGGCAATCTTATGTCTCGCGCTTCAAATGAGATAGCCGTAAAGACCGCTTCTACAAGCGGCATATCATCTACGTTGGCATCCAAAGTGTCAATCACGGCATATGGCAATACAATATATGTCAAAGGTCTTGAAGCTGGTTGTTCAATGACAGTTAACGACATTTCCGGAAGAATGGTAGCAACAATAGTTGCCGACAATGAAGGGAACGCCTCTGCATCTGTTTCTTCTAAGGGTGTATATATCCTACACACCTCTGATCTTCAGTTCCGCTTTAAAGTTATCATAAAATAACAACTGTTCAGGCGTCTGGTCATCATCTGCCAGACGCCTGACAAATAAATCCACTTATCATGAATAAATTTCTATTCTTATGCACCGCTGCCGCCCTCTCAGCAGGTATAACAGGCATCGCGGTAGCATCAGGACGTTCTGTAGTCAAAGCAGAACATGCACCGGACGCATTGACTCGGAGTGTTGACATTCCACAGCTTTACGGATCGGTTGAGTATTCCGAAAAGCTTGGAGGCGATTTCAGGGGTGTCTACAGGCTTCCCCTCTCAGCCGAGGGAGAGTTTACACCTGTCAGGACATCCAATTTCGACATAATAATCAATGGCGTAGAGCAAGAGGGTGTGTATTACATACATGGTGGCACATATCTTTTTTCTTCCTATTACTATTATATAAAAGGGGTTGATATCCAGACCGGTAATTATACATATACGGCTAACGCTTCCGCAGCCGAGATGGGGGCTGATCTTGCGGCAGACCCCGAATCGGGCAATATATATGGTATTTTCAACAATCCGTCAGGCGAAGGTTATCGACTCGGCATTATCACATATGGAGGTGATCCGTTGAATGGAACGGTATCAGTGGAAACCATCGGTGCGATGCCGGGAGATTGGAATGCGCTTGCCTGTGATAAGAACGGTCAGCTCTACGCCATCTCAAAAGG
>DAWBVG010000046.1:0-4973 GCA_052279865.1 Muribaculaceae bacterium | reverse complement strand
TTTATGCTAACCTAAGTTAAAAGTAAACACACTCTAAGATGTCGAATATTACTCCCCAAATAGCCATTGTGATTCCTTGCTATAATGAGCAGGAAGTATTGCCGTTGACCAATTCCACCCTTACCGGTCTTCTTAAACGCATGGTTCAAGATGGAGAAATTGCTTCCAACAGTTACATCCTTTATGTTGACGACGGCAGTCGCGACAACACGTGGAATGCTATTGAAGAATACGCTTCCAAAAACGCACTTGTGAAAGGTATCAAGCTCGCTGCCAACTCGGGTCATCAAAATGCCTTGATCGCAGGACTCGAAACTGTCGCCGACCATTGCGACGCTGCAATATCCATTGATGCAGACCTTCAGGATGACATAGATGCCATACCACGAATGATAGCGGAATTCCGTAAGGGATACGATGTCGTTTACGGCGTGCGCAACAGTCGCGAATCCGACACGTGGTTTAAACGGGAGTCCGCACAAAGTTTTTATAAATTGATGAAAGATCTTGGTGTCAAGTCGGTATACAACCATGCCGACTTCAGATTAATGAGTTCTGACACCATAAAGGATTTTCTTAAATTCGAAGAACGAAATATATTTATACGAGGTATAATCCCCGGATTGGGTCGTAAACAGACTTCAGTTTTTTATGACAGGAAGCCACGCCAGGCAGGAGAATCCAAATACCCATTGAAGAAGATGATCAACTTTGCAGTTGACGGCATAACATCTTTCTCTGTTCGTCCCGTCCGTATGGTATTCTTCCTCGGGCTTGGATTTCTCTTGGTAGCCCTCGGCATTTTCATCTATGTAATGATCCGCTATTTTGGAGGAGAGACCATCGAGGGCTGGACCTCACTGATGCTTTCCATTTGGTTCTGCACGGGCATGGTCCTAATATCACTCGGCATCATCGGAGAATATGTTGGCAAGATATACACCGAGGTAAAGCATCGTCCACGTTATTCAATTGAAACAACAACTGACAACATAAAATGAACATACTCTTTAATAAAACGACAAGCAAAACACAGATGTTGCCAATAAACAAATATGTAAAAAACACGGCTTGCGTTTTTTTAATCATCTTAGGAATATATGTAGTATTCAACAATATTTTATATTGTGGTTTTGTTGGAGATGAGAATTATCAGGCTCTTTGTGTAAAAGACTACACTAATTCTCCAATTACAATGTTGCTTTTTTTTAATGCCCACGTATGGACAGAGTTATTTGGATTCTCAATACTGTCTTTAAGAATATTCTGTCGCATATGCTGCATATTCTCAATCTGTTTAGGATGTGGCTACCTTTGGTATAAAAGCAAGAACTTTTTAGTGACAGCCACCGCATTTGTTATATCCTGTCTGATATATAATCTTGGTTGTTTCGGTATCTACAACTGGGATACAGGAGCATATCCCATAGAAGCAATCTGGGCAATATTGATAGTAGCCTATATTGACCATCCTTCAAAAATATTAACTATTGCATTAGGTCTGACTTGCGGAATAATGACAATAACAAGATTACCCTTATCCGTAGCAATAATTCCAACAATTATAATTCTTTACTTATCATCTCGATCATTACAGACTAATCTTAAACACGTTTGGGGCAAACAATTGTTATTTTGGATAAGTTGTGTCATAATATTTTTAATATTTGCTATTTTGATGACAGGATCAGTCCACAACTATTTTTTATCATTCAATCAAAACAATTTGATTAGTGGACATTCTTTAAATCACGTATATAAATATCTTTGGATTTTTCAGAACCAATTCCCTTTTGTATTCATTTCATGGGTTCCTATAATTTATTGTTATGCCGGCGCAATCATTTGGCACAAAAACGCCACAAACAAATACATTAAAACCACAATTTTCTGTATTGGCATAATCTTATTTTGGTCAGTATTAAGAGTAAGTGCTAAAATGGATGATTATGACAATCCCATCTTTGGTATTGGTTTACCACTCATTATTGTTCCCGGAATAATAATTCCTTTTATAGCTAACAGATATCATACCTGTATTAATTTAAGCCATAATAAATGCAAGAAACAACTTCTTACATTACTGATTTTCACCTTTATCATCGGTATTGGTTCTGATGCAATGTTCGAAAGATGGACATCAATTTTCTTATTTCCAATGATTCTTGGCATAATATGGAAAAATATTACAGATAAATGCATGCATGTAATCAAAACATGGTTAACATTAATTATTATTCTCCTTACCTTCATATGGACTTATAAAAGCATTGCAGCCTCAAAAAGTTATGTGTGGTCAGAAACTACAACAGAATCTCGAGGCAATATTCCCTCTTTTCCTGATTTTGCAAGTGTATTATCAGAAATTCCCCAAGATATTGAAAATCTCAACATGAGTAATGGGGCTTATACCTTCTGGGGATATTATAGATATCCTTTAACTCTTGAATTCGAGAAAACGCCCAGATATTCCATACAGACTTTCCACTACTCCTCTATGGATATAAAAAACACAATCCCTGATATTGCACAACTTGATTATTTGTTTCTTACATTTCACAAAGATGCCACTGAAATTGAGAAAGATCGTCTTTCTCTTATTCAAACAGGCTTTTCAGTCTGCAAAATAGGGACACATTATATATTAATGAAAAACATGCATAAAAAATGAAAAATAAACCATCAATAGTTTTCTTCATTCTCTGTTGGACAATATTGTCTTTCCAAATAATTGCATTCCTCGTGATTGGCAAAATCAACTACTGGGGATTACACACGAATATTGCCTTAGGTGCCGCTGATGCACTGATCATTCTTTCTCCATTCTTCCTATTGAATCCACGTTGGAGATGGACTATCGTTTTTCCCATGACACTGTTCCCCATCTATTTATATGTCAATTTACTATATATTAGAAATTTTGGAGATATGATGGGATTCACTACAATGTTTGGCTTCAGCAATGCCACCGGAGAGGTTGCAGAATCTTCTTTAAAATCTATGCGATGGAATGACTTATATATTATCATCCCCTTCCTTGCTTTTTTTGTATTATATTTTACATCACTCAATAAGATTCGTAAAGATACATTCACACTGAAATTTAAAATAGTTTCAGTTTCATGCTGCGTTATCGCGTTTCTTTGCGGACAACTCCTCTTTATCTACCATTTTAACATTGCATATAATCTTTCAAACACCTCTTCTTCCAATCCATTGATGAGTGAAAAGTTTTATTACAACAAATTCAAAGAAATGGAAAGAAGATATAACTTGCAGTATTATGGTTTCATTCCGTATTTATGTATTGAGACGTATAATTATGTTAAGCCAAAATATTTTTCTTTGTCTAAGCAAGATAAAAATGATATTAATGACTATTTCACAGAAATTGCTACAAGAAATTTATTAATAGACTCGATTCTAAACAATCGAAACAAGAATCTTATACTAATAGTTGTTGAATCCTTAAATTCCGATGCATTATACATTAAGTCTCAGAACAAAGCGATACTGCCTTTTATTTCATCAATATTGACCGAGGATGGAATCATTGTTCTTGATAAAGTTATGTCACAGGTTGGCGTCGGACGCTCAAGCGATGGAAGATTCATCTATCAGACCGGACTGCTTCCTTTGCCTTCAGACCCTATCGCAATGTCATATCTCGACTTTGAATATCCCTCACTGTCCCGATCTTTAAAACGCAACGGAATAGAATTTGATTGCGGAAATCCTATCCAATGGAACAAAACCGATTTGTCGCGTTGCTATGGATTTAAAAAAATCTATACCGGCAATACAATGCTAAAAAACATGAAGAAGCTGGGAGGGAAGGACATTGCATTATTTAGCAATTCATTCAAGTTTATCAAAGAGTTACCTCAACCTTTCTATGTAGCTCTAAATACAATGGATATGCATGACCCATATGATAAATATGGATGGAAAAAAAGCGAAATATGGAAAGATTCGTCTTTTTCCCTGAATGAAAAAGTTTATATTGAAAAATGTCGTCAATTTGATGCGGGATTGAGCCAATTCATAGCGACATTAAAAAAAGAAAAACTTTATAACAATACCGTAATCGTAATAGCAGGTGACCACAATGCTCGTGAATCTGCACTTGTTGGAAATAAATTTACAAATAAAGAAATTCCAATCATAATTCTTAATTCTGGAATTGATTTAAAATGCAGTAAAAGAATTGGTCAAATAGATCTCTACCCCACTATTCTGGATATAATGGGATGCAGTGAACCTCACTGGAAAGGATTAGGCACAAGTATCTTCCGGAATCTCGCAATATTTGGATCAGATTCTATTAAATATACTCATACATCCTCTCCGATGTCATATCCCTCTCCCAGAGCATGGGAAATATCCGATAAACTAATACGTAGCGGGTATTTTAAGAATTATAAATAGCTACAAAAAACATTTATTTTCTTACTTACTTAACAAAATTTTTAAGTATTTTTCTTTCTTTTGTGAATCATAAAAAGTATTTGAAATGCGCATTCTTTTCTTCGGAGACTACTCCAATCTTCATGCCTGTCTTGCCCGCGAGCTACGCACACGCGGACACAAAGTGACCGTCATATCTGATGGCGGAAGGTACATGGATACGCAAAAGGATATTCTTCTTGACCGTCAGTCCGGTAAAATCGGTGCAGTCAAATACCTGTATAATGTTATGAGATTGATTCCGGAACTTAAGAATTACGACGTAGTCCAACTGATCAATCCTCATTTTCTGTCATTGCGTCCCGGAAAAATCAAATACTTCTTTGACATTTTACGTAAAAACAATCGTTCTGTCTTCCTCACTCTCGCCGGTAATGACTATTATTTTGTCAAAACATGTCTTGAAGGGAAAACATTCAAATTCTCAGAATTCGAAATAGGAGGTAAACCAACAGAATTTGAACGTACTACCCATCACGCTGTAGCATGGACAGCCCCAGGGATGA
>DAWBVG010000045.1:0-1833 GCA_052279865.1 Muribaculaceae bacterium | reverse complement strand
ATGTTGACGCGGGAGAACACCGGTTCGGGAATGCGGGCAAGATCTGCGAAAGAATCAATGAAACCGCACATCATTTCGCATCGTTCGCGGCAGCTTTCGATCGTGTCGCAAAGATCGCTGTCCTCACTCGTTTCATCCGCAAGTGTCTCCAATATAGACTGAACGCTTCCCATCGTGTTGTTGACCTCATGAGAAATCATGCGTATCACTTTTTCGTAGGCTTCCTTCTCGGCGATGCGAAGTTCATCTGTAAGACTTTCCACAAGATAAAAATGACGTCGGAATCCCTCCTGAATAAACCAGAGGTGATATAACCTGAACATACGCGATCCATCCTGTCTTATGACCTTGTTCTCACCCGGCTGAAGGGAGAGGAGGGACTTAACCATTGTTGTGTCAACCTCCTTGAGCGGCTTCCCCATGATTGTATCCTTCCCTGCAATTTCGGAAATCTTTAGGAAAGCATCATTCACCATTGTCACTTTCCCTTCGAGATTGAGGAGGATAATCCCCATCGGAGAGGCATCGATGAGTAGACGCAGGAACGTGTCTTGTTCGCGAAGTCGCAGCCGCTCGTTTTTCAGGCGCGTGATAAGATCATTGAAAAGAGCCACTATCTTGTCGGCTCCCGGTTCATGAACCTTTACCAGACGGTTGTTGAAATCCTGCGCGGCTAAAAGTTCCAGACCGCGTCGGGCAGCCGTAACAGGCTTCACAACACTTCTGTAGAGGAGCACGCACACAATAAGAGAAGCTCCGCCAATCCCGACGATATACCATCTCCATTGATATGCACCGGCTATGATTGCAAAAACAGAAATAGCTACAATCAGGACTGCTAAGAGACTTAAAAGATACTTCGAATTCATTGTCAATTACTTATCGTTTTGTTTTATCTCTTGTTAGCTGTCTGTGGCAAGACCGTGTTTTTCGATTTTGCGGTAAAGGGATTGGCGTGTGATGCCAAGAGCTGTAGCAACTTTTGAAAGATTGCCGTCATATTTCTGTAACGCTTCCGTTATTGCTGTTTTCTCAAGATCCTCGAGGGTTGCACCGGAAACAGAGGCGGGAATTGTTGGCTGCTCTTCTCCTAAAAACTCAAAATCCGATTTTTCGATTTTGTTGCCGACACACATCAGCACTGCCCGCTCAACCATATTCTTAAGTTGACGCACATTCCCCGGATAGGGTAGTCGTACAAGATAATCTATAGCCTCGGAAGATATTTCCGGTTGCGGGATATTATGAGAGGATGCCGCAGTCTCAATGAAAGAACGGACCAGGAGTGGAATGTCATCGCGTCGTTCGCGTAGCGGAGGAATACGGAGTGTTATGAGGTTGATCCTATAGAAAAGATCTTCGCGGAATGTATGTTCCTTCACCATTCGTGTCAGGTCTGCATTCGTGGCGCAGATGGCACGGATATCCGTTTTTCGTGCGCGGCTTTCTCCAAGACGTTCGAATGTGTGCTGTTGCAGCACGCGAAGTAGTTTCACCTGACAATCCTGACTGAGATCGCCTATCTCATCAAGGAATATGGTGCCTTTGTCTGCCATTTCAAAACGTCCCTTGCGTTCACTTACCGCCCCCGTAAACGCACCTTTGGAATGTCCGAACATCTCGCTTTCAAACAATGATGTGGAGATGCCCCCAAGATTCACCATCACGAAAGGAGCATCCTTGCGGAGACTGTTTCTGTGTATGGCATTTGCTATGAGTTCTTTCCCTGTGCCGTTTTCACCGAGGATAAGAACCGGAGCATTCGTGCGTGCGATTCGTTCTACGGTTTTCATCAAGTCCTCAATCTGAGGATTCTTACCGATAAAGCCGCAT
>DAWBVG010000044.1:0-11553 GCA_052279865.1 Muribaculaceae bacterium | reverse complement strand
CGGGCGTAGTCGTTGAGCGCCCTGATGTCGAAATCGGGATAGGGGGTCACGAAGTCGAACACGTAGTCCTTCTCCTTGCCGTACCAGTCCTCCCATCCGGTGTTCCATCCTTCCACAAGCAGCTGGTCGAAGCCGTGACGGGAGGCGAAGTCTATGTACCTCCTGACGTTTTCGTTGTTCGCGCCGTGCCTGCCGTGGGGTCTGGCGGTCGAGTAGTCGAACGTGGAGAGGTCGAAGTCGGTGGCGTCGGTGTAGCTCCATTTGCTCTTGCCGGTGATCATCTCCCACCATACCCCCATGAACTTCACGGGGCGGATCCAGGAGGTGTCGGCGATCTTGCAGGGTTCGTTGAGGTTGAGGATGAGGTTCGAGGAGAGGATGCCGGTTGCCTTGTCGCTGACCGTTACGGTGCGCCAGGGCGTGCGGAAGGGCAGGCTGACCTCCGCCGCCGTTCCGTCGGGGCGGGGAGTCAGGTGTGACCGGAAGGTCAGGGACGCCTTGTCGAGCCGCAGGTGCATCGCAGGGAAGTCGACCAGGGATGCCTCGTGAAGGTTGAGGTAGATGCCGTCGTCGGTCTTCATCATCAGGGAGGTCTGTACGCCGGGGGCGATGACCGCGCCAAGACGGCTTTCGGTGTACTCGTATTCCTGGGAGTCGTAGTCTTCGGGAATCCACCATGCGGTGTGGTCGCCGGTCATGGCGAATGTTGTAGCCTCCTCCTGAACCGTCACGACCTGACCTGGATGTTCCCGGATGACATAACGGAATCCCATGCCTTCGTTGAAGACCCTGAACTCTATGTCCATGCGGGTCTTCCCTTTCGAAAGGGGGACGGTCATGCCGTTGTAGTTCTCGCGTATGGAGTCGTTCTCGCCCCATACGGGCGCCCACAGGCTGTCACATTTCTGGTAGCCCACCTTCCCCATGCCGAAGCCGTCGGCGAGCGAGGTGCCGTCGGAAAGCATGAACCCCATGCGGGAGGGACGGATGACCTCCCGGTCGCGGTAGGATACAGAATATCCGGGACACCCTTTTTTGTCCAGACTGAAATCCACGGTGATACGCCCGTCAGGCGATTTGACTTGCGTCTTTGCGGCATAAGCCAAAGATAAACAGCAGGCGCAAAGGAAGAGGGCGACTGCCCTGATTCTTGACATCATGATTGTCAGTTTTGTCTTTCAATTAGTAAAACACGACTGGAGTACTCACTTTTACGATCATCAGGCACATCATGTCGATATGGCATATCAAGACCTTGATTCATTAGGAACGCTCCGGAAAAACATTTCCCTTCAAAAGGCACCGGATTGTCATCGATACGGTTCAGCTCAGTTATCCTATACGTCCCATTGCTGTCAAGCCCTGCAAATTTAGTCACCGGCAGAATCTGCCCGACATACGATTCCGTTCTATACCAGAAAAGCACAGCCTCATCTTTTTTCTCGGAGACATACATCAAGGAAGCCACACCCCCTTTATCGTATGGAGAATGCAGGCGATAGAGATCTCCCTGCTGAATAGTGTTTCTGACTCTTTTATAATCCGACACAGCCCTGCGGCACACTTCTGCTTCTTCCTCTGTCATATCTTTTGGCTGAAGTTCAATGCCGAGACGCCCGCTCATCGCCACATCCGCCCGGAACTTTATAGGCACACGCCTGTGCGTCTGGTGATTTGGAGAAGCACTGATGTGTGATGCCATTGCAATAGAGGGATAGAAGTGAGATGTGCCCCATTGTATATAGATGCGTTGGAGAGCATCGGTATTGTCGCTGGTCCAAAACTCATCAAAGAATTTCAAGACACCCCAGTTGACACGGGCACCTCCACCTCCGCAAGCCTGAATCGTCAGTTCGGGATATTTATCACGTATCCTGGAGAGAACTTCTTCAAATCCTTTGTGCCAGTCAATATAGAGATGGTTTTGTCTGTCTTTTGCAAGAGATTGAGAACCGTGCATGTATATGCCACTGTTGCAATCCCACTTGATGTATTCAATCGAGGGTGCCTCTTTAAGAACACGGTCAATTACCGACACTACATGATCTCGCACTTGAGGATTGGAAAAATCAAGAACAACCTGAGACCCTCCTCTTCCCGCTACGATATCGCGCTCGGGAGCCTTTATGATCCAGTCGGGATGCTTTTCATATATCTCACTGGATATGTCAGCCATCTCAGGTTCAAGCCATATGCCGAATCCAACCCCTGCGGCGCGGGCACTGTCAGCAAGAGCTTTTAATCCTCCGGGCAGCTTACGCTTGTCTGTAACCCAGTCTCCGAGTCCGCTTGTGTCATCATTGCGCGGATACTTGTTGCCAAACCAACCATCGTCCATTACAAACAATTCGCCGCCGAGAGCCGCGATGTCCTTCATCATGGCAACCATCTTGGGCTCATCGATATCGAAATACACCCCCTCCCAACTGTTGAGAAGGATCTTACGGGGGGTATCGCCATGACGCAGCATGTGCTTTCTCCCCCATTTGTGAAAATTGCGGCTTACACCACCTTTCCCATCAATACTGAACGACAGTGCTACCCGAGGAGTCACAAACGTTTCTCCGGGAGCGAGTGTGTAGCTTGAATTATCCGGATTGATACCTAATCTGAGATGATGATAACGACCGGTATAGGTATCAACCTCAATATGATAATTACCGCTGTAGCATAACGCCGCGCCGATGGTGGCGCCATGTTCCTCCCGGGGTCTGCCGTTTAGCGAAAGCATCAGCTCCGCGCGTGCGGTCTGAGCATTCCGCACGCCATCCTTATTCCGGATCTTCAGCACTCCCGGCTTCAATGGTTCTTCGACCAGACGAGCTTCATTTGCCCAGCATCCTGCCATATGGCTGACCCACACATCTCCCATGTGTATGGGAAGATATGCGGAATCAAATCGTGTCAGCGTTATGTTCTTTCTTTCGCCATTCCTTATCTCCGTCCATGTCTCTATAATGTCACAATCAGTATAGGTTAGATATTTTATATCCACCTCCACCGGATAGACATCATCTCTGGTTCTTACTGTGGTAAGTGTTGAATTGGCATTCTGTTCCGTCAGCATATCCGTGACCACAAGACGACTCGTCTTGTTGCCATCCGAATGTGTAATCCATAATGGCGTTTCCTCGTCAGGATATATTCCATATGCCTGATAGGCTTTTGCCTGCGACACACCGGCTGAACAAACAGACTTCAAATCTTCTTTCGTAACCGGAACTCCATAATACAAGAATTCCGGTTCTTTCCCTTTCTCCGCATCAAGTATAAGTGCCGTTGCAGGCGTGTTGACACATACAGTCTCTGCATTGAGACATAACACAGAGGAAAGAATCAAATATAATAATGGACGGATTGACATTGGCTATTTACGTATCTTTATAGCTTTCCCGTTCTTCAGCATTACATAGATCTGTCCTTTCTGAGGATTAGAAACCTCAATTCCGCGAAGATCGAAATAGCGGACTGTCAAGTTATCATCATTCGCAACCAACGCTATGGTGGAAGAAGTATCTTTCTTAGTAACTATAACCACCTCCTTGCCAGCCTCACAAGGAACGTTGGCAGCTCCATCTACGACCGGAATTGATTTGTCGCCTACTTTTACTGATTCGATGGCATATCCATCATTGGCTTTCACTGTAAAGTTTCTATCAGTGTCAGGAACCTTCACCGTATTGACTCCTTCCTGCAGCGAAACCGGTGTCTGTTCACCTGCCGGTGTCAAGGTTACGGCAGCGGGATTGTCAACGCTTACTTTTACCGACAGTTTGCCATCAACAACCACACCCCAGTCTTCTATATCACTTCCGGGACCTACATTTTCAGCTGCGGCATTGACATAAAACAATGAAGAGCATAATAAAAGAGAAATAAAGATTTTTTTCATGATATGTTATTTTTGAGTTAATAATTCACTTAAGTTTAATTTCAGCGGTATTCCAGCCATGTTGTCGCCACACATGGGCTGTCTGTCTTGAACCTTATCCAGCGGGCTTGAAAAGCATCGGGGAATTTATAAATGAATGAATCATCCGGATTTACCTCGAAATCAGCATAATGCATCCAGTCTCCCTCGCCCGTCGGGTCCGCCTCTACGGTAAACGTAACTTTTCTATCGGATTTATGGGAAAGATTCAACACCCGGTTATCATAAAACCCGATAAGGTATGGATCGGAATATTCACCTTCGGAAACATGACGGTCAACCCAAGGACCTCCACTTCCGGTCGGTTTCCCCAATTTCCACAGGTCATCTATGGCACCTGCCCAAATTGAGAGTTTACCATCGTCTGAGGTCACAATCCTTTCATTATCCGAATTCCCGTCAGCGCACCCCGTCATCAGCAACATTCCCCGGAACGATGCATAATCATTGATATTGAGATTATGCGATGAAATAGGACGCACCTTTGCGAATCCATCGGCATTTTCTGCCGGCAGTTCATAGAAAGTGCCGTGCAGGTTCAACAAGTCTCTTTCAGTGGCAACTTCTCTGCACACTCTGAGCTGATTCTTTTTAGTTGGTTCTGTAAAAGCTCCCGAACCCAATGGCAAATGCCAGCGTCTCCCTTTGTCGTCAGTGATAAGCACAGAGCCGGGGGTTATCTCCGCGCCTTCAGATGAAATTGCGAGATTCTTTCTAATGTAAGAATCATACCCGACACTATCTCTCTTCTGAAGGAGCATGTCGCCTGTCAGCTCATAATAAGAATGTCCGTCATCCGTTTTTGCAGCAACCCCCAATTTACGGCTGTTGTTGCCAAGACAATAAAGCAAACCTTCTGACGCTTTCTTCTCCTCGATTTTAGCCAATCCATCGAACATGGGAGACATCTCCGCTGACCTTTTATCATCCGACGCAAAAGAGAAAACGACACTCCCTTTTGTTGGTTTGTCTACCGTGACCCTTATCCACTCCCCTTTGTCGGCAGATGAGAATTCTACAAAACGGGATTCCGATGCAGGTACCATTTCTTTTTTCAAGGTTCTTTTTTTACCGGTGCCATCCTCTGTTTCAAAAGAAAAAACAGCATTTTCATTACCATCATTCTTTACCCATGCGCATCTCCTTGACCAAGGACCGAACAGGAAAGGATCGCTTGACTCTCCCGCTTTTATCTCCTCATTCAGCCAAACTGCACCCGTAGCGTTTGTTGGTCCGAGTTTCGAAACTTGTTCCGGTTCAAGAAACCATAAATTTGAATTACTTTGTCCCGGACCTGCTATTCCGCCCTTTATCTTGCGTTTATTCAGGAATTCCTTCTTTGCTGAATCGTCACATCCGAAAACCAGTCTGTCGTTCCAGCGGGTAAAATCCCCAATCACTTTAAGGTATGCCGATAAAGGCGTTATTCCTGCATTGTTATTCTTACCGAATTTTTGCGGAAATTTCCAGAACATGCCGTGCATCGTCATAAGCAGGAACGGATTTTCGGCTGTCCCTACTTCCCGTATTCGGGGCCACTCCGTGTTCCAGCCATGAGCGCCGTCATAAGAATGACTTGCCTTGGGAAGCCGGAAGAATTTCCAATCTCCATTTTCCCTGACTCCAAGAAGAATTGACTTGTAGTCCCATCCCAATGCATATATCGGATCTGTGGCAGGCGATGGATTACCATGTATTCCACCGGGACCCGTCACTTCTGTAAACTGATTCCGCCTAACCACCTTCCAGTCTTTCCCATCCCATTCCGATAAACAACCCGAAGGTATATTGAATTTTTCCAATGCTTCGGGAACAGCTTCACCATTATTTGAGAAGACAAGAACACCCTGACCGCTGTAAAGACCTTTGCCATGCGCTCCGGGAAGAAGATCATTCTGAGGATTGACACCTGTGTCATCATGTGTTTCCGAATTGGCATCGGGATACAGTTCCTTATGATTCAACGTATTCACGTCGACTTCATAGAACCCCTCCTCCATTGTAGCGATATACACTTTGTTGGCGGGATCAGTCAGATGACGAGCCACACCCGTGTATCGTCCCTGGGCATCAGAATATGACAGCGCCCTTACATTGCAAAGGCTGTCGATAAAATAAGGACCGATTATAAGCTGTCCGCTTTCGCGGTGTATCATTCGGTCGGCAGGTGTTCCACCGATACTTTCCGGTCGCACGGATATTCCGAGCGTATCATTGATCTCGTAGAGTTTATCGCTCGACCCCCAGGGGAGATGCGGACCATACGTAACAACCCACAACTTTCCCTGCCAGGGCACAACAGCCCCCGTGCCGCATTCTCCTTCGTTATTATAATACGCCAGATGGGGGTAGACGCCCCCATACTCAGGATACTTACTATCCTGTTCACTGACGGTTCCAGTGCCGTTGCACCCGGCAAACATACCGGATGCAACAAGCATAGACACTACCCTGACAATACTTTTTTTACCTTTACCTATCATTGTTCCACCCAAAATTCTATGCTCCATGGTTTCAACTTAGCACTCAAAGAAGAAGCCCCGTTATTGGATGCCACCTCTACATCCCTGCCATTTTTATCAAACCGATAGCCTTTCATATTCTTTGCACCATCAAGAGTCACATCAAACTCGAACCATTCGTCGGAACGGTTGGTCATCGCCATCACAAGTTTGCCGGCAGGAGTCTTCCACGCCATGATTCGGTTGTCATGACGTTCCTCATCTTCCTCAACATTATATCTTCTGGAATCCCAGGGCATATATTTCAAGAAACCGGCAATAGCGTTATAATTCTGCCAGTTGAATTCCCAATGTCCGTGTGCGAGATCAGGATAGCCGTGACTTTCGTTAGCATATGACGGACGCCACACGCCGAGTCCGAATCCATCGCGGTTCCAGGTATCGTCAATCGGTTTCAATGCATGTAGCCAATACCATTTTGGAGACTCTATGAAGGTCATCCAGTTCATAATGGATTGCGCGGTGTTGACCATCAGCCATTCAAACGTATTTGCTTTAACCTGATCTGTAAAATATTCATATTCATTCTGATAGATCGGTTTATCCTGACTGTTGGCTTTATAGCTGTCTCTACGATCCATCACTAAATCGGAATCATCACCGATGCGGTGATACACCCATGCATCAACGTATTGCAGGAGCTGAGGATTCTCTTGCCATAATTTCGGACCATATGAGCCATTCTGACCACTATTGGTATCGTAGATTATCTCGATTTCCGGATCAAGCGCCCTGACTTTTGGAGCAGCTTTCCCAAATACCTTCACAAACTGGTCTTCAGTATAATGGCAATGGGAATAACCCACCTCCGGATACTGAGACTCATTCTGCAACCCCCAGGTAGAAACCTTGAAGCCTTTATCTTTCATATATTTGATATCCTGCACGAGGGCATCGGTAAACTCATCAAGAAAATCATCGTCAAAACTCTTTAACGTTCCGTCGGTAAAGTTTCCGTTTGATTTCCAGTATGGTGCAGGACTCCAGTATTCCATTGATATACCTTCCACTCCGGCATCTTTCATAAGCTGAACCATGGCTTCCGCCTGTCCCTCCTTACGTTCGATAATATTCTTATGATCCGGTGTTACACCACGGAACCAGATTCCCATTCCGACACGCATGTAACGGAAACCTTTAAGCATTTCTTCAGCGAGGCGCTTACGCTCAGAAGGCACAAGATCATAAGGCACACCGAGCGGACGGTTTTCATTGTTGACATCTGCTGCTGCATCTATCTCGCTCTGAATCTCGAATCCGAGCCCTTCAATCACCTGCCCCGGCTTGTTGGCAAGTAGTTTGTAAAAACCCTTTGCCATGGTTCCAGGTATCTCCTCTTTGCCGGGATCTTCAGGTTGTTCCGTTTTCTCTCCCGGAGTATGGTTATATGTCAGATATTTCTCCGAACAGGCGGTTGCGGCTGGAAGCCACATAGCGAGAGCACCTGTCATCAAAGCTGTTTTAATAAAATTTCTCATATATAAATAGTTTCTTTGAAGCTGTTTAATAGTTATCGTTTTGTCCCAGATAAGGATTCGTTATCACCTCCTGCGATGGTATCGGCCATAAATAATTCTTGGAGGCATCAAACTGACGTCGCGTCACGATTCTACACAATCCCTGATTATAAATCGGTGAGAAGTCGGGAGTACCGTTCTCATCGATCTGTGGAGTTTCAGGCCAGAACCAGAGATTCTTGTCAACAAGTTTCGATACCAACGCATCCTTGTCGAGCAATCCATAATCAGGCGTATTGAGCACTTTGTCGGCAATCCTCCAGCGAATTATATCCATTCGACGCAAACCTTCATACGCGAACTCCATGCGACGTTCCACCCTCACGATGCTACGCAACTTATCGCGATCTGTCGTCACAACTTTTGGATAAGCCGCCCCATTGTTATAATCCACCTTATAGGCGCGAGCCCTCACCATATTAATGGCATCAAGGACACTTTTGTCAATCTTACCTTGTTCAATCATCGCCTCGGCGTATGTCAACAGAACTTCTGCATACCTGACGAACACGCGATCGTATGCGACCTTCCAGCTACCTCCGTTTATATAAGACTCATCAACACCTTTCTTACGTAACAGTCCGTTATAGGAAGCATATTGGCTTCCCGACTTGCAGTCGAGATTGGTGACATATTTCCCGGATATGGAATTATAAACTTCGGTGACATTGGGATTGGGATCGTATATGACTCCGCAATGCTCGGTGCCGAATTCAACAATTGTGTATGCACAGCGTGGATCTCGATTTTCAAATGGCTTCTGGGGGTTGAAGAGGGGAGATTCATCTATAGGAAGGCCATCTGTGCAAAGATATGACGCAAAAAGATCCCATGACGGATATTCCGAAGCATATCCTCCTCGGTTACGAGGGGAATATCCCTGAATATTACCTTCGCTTTCAGAATGTATGCCGAGCTCAAGAGAATAAGGCCAAGAAAGAAGATTCTCTTTGGCATGATGCGTTGTGGCAAGAAAAAGCTCTCCGAAATCAGGATAGAGCTCATTACATCCCAGATCCATGCAATCTTTCGCAGCCTTGGCGGCAATATCCCAGTCTTCGTTATATAGCGCATAACGCGCTTTGAGAGCCAAGGCTGCCGACTTTGTGGCGAGCTCCTGTTGTGTGCCATAGCTGAGGGGAAGCGCGGCAGCGGCGCGGTCATAATCCGCGTACACCTTCTCCATGATTTCCTCCCTGTCGGTGCGTCCCATTGTGAAAGCATCGTCTATTGATATCTCACTGTCAACCCACACCACATCACCAAAACATGAGGTAAGAATTCCATACTGTGTGGCGCGCACAAACAATACCTGAGCCCTGTATAGCTCTGCCTTCTCTTCGCTGATACCTATCTCTGCGGGAGTTGCCAACTTATTCAGCAATATGTTGCATCGCGCAATTGATTTATAGGCATTCTGCCAACGGGTTTTCACATCCCATGTTTCTCCGTTAAGAGTAGCAGCGGTGAAATCGTTGAGACGGTCGCGGCTCTGATGGTTGTCGGTCCAATGTTCTCCGTCTATCGGAAAGAAATCCGCCCTATAAAGACCGCTGATAGAAGCCTTCACCTCTTCTTCGGTCTTATACCAGGAATCACTCGAACCGGTGTCAAGAGGATACAGATCAAGATCCGCACATGAACTCAAAGACAAGGCAAAAACAAGGAACAAAATTGAATATATTGTTTTCATGATGATTTAGAATGTAATGTTAACACCGCAGATAAACGATTTTGTTATAGGATAGCTTGTGGAGCCGTAACCCTCATAATCCCAACCTCTCGGATAGTTGGAGATGCAGAAGAGATCGTTTGCCGCCACATAGAAACGCAATGCCTGAACGAAGAAATGTTTCGTAATATTTTGAGGAAGAGTATAACCTAAAGAGATATTCTTCAGACGGCAATAGTGGCTCTTGAACAGCCAAAAATCCGACATTGCGTAGTTGTAGTTTGCCTGTGTTGATGTAAGACGCGGATACTCTGCACGCAGATTTTCCTCCGGAGTGTTGTAGTTGCTCCAATATCTGCCATCGATAAGCTTGGGAATATTGCCGAAGTTATCGCGCAGTGGCTGCACCATCGTGGCTGTCTTTCTCTTCAGCTGGCTTCCCACACCCTGGAACGTTACGCTGAGGTCTATTCCTCGCCAGGAGCCGTTCAATGTCAAGCCATACTGATAGCGAGGCTGGGAATTCCCGAGAAATACACGATCCTTATCGGGAGACACAGGTGTCTTGTCATTGGGATCTGCTTTTAGATATTTGATATCTCCGGGGCGCACACTACTGTTCATCACGGGATAGTTGTCTATCTCCTCCTGTGTCTGGAAAAGACCATCACTGCGGTAGCCATACCATTCATTGAAGTAACTTCCCATCGTCTTTATCTGATCTCCGAGGAACTGATTTCCTCCAAGATATCCCATCTTCGATTTGAAGTCGCTGAGGTTGGCTGATACTGAATAATTGAAATCAGCTATTCTGTCGCGCCATTTCACCTCGATTTCAAAACCTGTGGTACGCATCTTACCGGTGTTCTGCTGCGGATTATCGTATCCGACATAATCCGGTATATCAATGTCCAGAATCATGTCTTTCGTAATCTTGTAGTAATAATCTCCGCTGATATTGAGACGATTGTTGAAGAATGCCAGGTCAAGACCTATGCCGAAAGTCTTTGTTGTCTCCCATGAGATATCACGGATAGCGTATTGCCATTGAGCGGCAGTGATATGCGACACACCTTTGTTACCTTCCCAGAATAATGCGTTCGTGTAGTTGAGCAAAGGAAGATATGGGTAGTTTCCGACCCTGTCGTTACCCAAAAGACCATAGGAAGCCCTCACTTTTAAGAAGCTCAGCCAAGGCTCAAGTTCGAAATTGCGGAACCAAGGTTCATTGGTCACCACCCAACCGCCGGACACGGAAGGGAACCAGCCGGCTCTGTATTTCTTGTCAAACCGGGAGGAACGGTCGCAGCGGATATTCGCCTGCACAAGATAGCGTCCGTCGAAATTATACATCAGGCGTCCGAAAACCGAACGGTATGCTGTATGTGAGGCGTTTCCTCCGTTGGTCTGATAATCCTCGTTACCACGATCAAGATAGGGAAATTCCGTAAGTGCGAAATTATCTCGCGCTGCCCAGATGCCATCCGTATTGTAAGAATTATCTTCATAACCGAGCAGAGCACTGACGGAATGCTTGCCAAATGTGTTGTCATAATTGGCAAGGAACTGTTTTGTAAGACTGTAACTTTTACCTCTTGATTCAGTAAGCTTAGTCGATGCAAAACCGTTGATAGCACCGATGACGTTGTCGGGAGTATCCGGACCGGCATATTCAATACGTTTTACAAACGATTTGCCGCTCCAGTCGTTCCAGATAGGAGAAACAATGGCTGAAAGTTTCAATCCTTTGATAGGAGTAATATAAACCGCCGCCTTACCTCCAATCTGATTGTAATGATTCTCGGAGGTGCCTCCATAATTGAGGGCTGCGTAAGGGTTGTCGCCTGATTTACCATCTGCCACACGCCCGTCTTCCCATACAGCGGCATAGACCCTGTCTCTTATACACAT
>DAWBVG010000043.1:0-2931 GCA_052279865.1 Muribaculaceae bacterium | reverse complement strand
CATCATACATATAAACTCTTAAACTGCGCGAAGCGTGCTGAAACTTATATACTTCAACTTTTCGCTTGCGAAAGTTGAATCATTTATTTATTCTCATTCATCAGGAAGCGGGGAGATTCGAGAATTGGGAGATTGGATTCGGTGGGGACGTAGATCACGGTTTTGTCATTCAGATTTGATTGCTGACGAACCCATAGATATTGGATGTAGGTTGGTGTGATGCTGCCATTCTCAATCCGAATCGCCTCGGCTGCACCTTTTGCTCTCTCAACTTCTGCCTGTGCGTTAAGCTTCTCAGCTTCAAGATTGGCTTTAGCCTCTTCTATCTTAATCTTACGGTTCTGCTCAGCCTTGGCAAATTCTGCCTTACCAGCCATCTCTTGCTGCCATACGTTATACCAGGGCAACAGAAATGCCGCTCCAATCACCACAACCACCAGAGCCGCTACCGACCATACAATACTCTTCACATTCTTATCCATAATAATCTTTTTATTTGTTTCTATTTATTTTATAGCCATATCAAGATTATAGTGGTCAATGTTACGTTTTACCTGACGATTTCCCTCTTGTCGAACTAACAAGAATTTCTTGTTAGTTGCATTTATGGCAAGTTCTCCGTCCTTATAGATATTGTCCACATGCTGGCTAATATTCTGTTGCGTAGTGCAATATATTTCAACCAACTGATTTTGCGACAACCACAAATCTTCATTGGCAAAACGTACAGAAACACGAGTTATCTCGTTATCGTCCTGATAAAGTATTATTTTGTTTTCTTCATTCATTAATCAACGCCTCTTTTTGCGAGTCATACTTAAATGCAACACGCAAATTTATAAAATTTATTTAAAAATGCCAATTCCCCTTTCTTCATTCCCCTTGCTTAGCAATCTGCATTAAGCCCGTCTGGCGAAGCCGGTTGAGTGAAGGCACCTCGGTGCCACCTGGGCAATCAAAAAAGACACGGGGCGTAGCAGCCTCGTGTCTTGCACTATGTATGTAAGAATTGATTATTTGAAATTATAACCAACCGTAAGTTGGAAAAGATTCTGATGATAGCTTGCAGAATAAAAACGTTTGTTGTCTTTTGCTACGTGATAGGCATTTGTCATACCTATATCTCCGCTTAAACCACCGAAGAAGTTCTTATAGTTGACACCGACACCAATCCTCCAGTCTAAATTAAATCTGTTGAAACGGTCGTCATCATCCGGATTCTCGGCTTTATACATCGACCCTGTTTCCTTAACTTCTACATCTTTAACTTTCGCCTTGATGTAATAATCCATGGAGAAACCGAGATTGATCACAGGTCCCATATAAACCGCAACATTGAAATCTCTCGTGAAATCAAAATGATATCCGAATGCTACCGGAATACGCATACCCGACTGACGAACGGAATGGCACACAAGCTCACCACCAACCTCTTCCAACTCGTCAAGAATATCATCTATATCATCTGTTTTGATTGGCATGGCGTTATAATAGAAACTTAATCCCGGTTCAATATAGAAGTTTGCCACGATCGGGATATTGTAAACACCACCTACACTGAAACCGACACCGGCATCAAACACCTTCTTCGACAAGGTATAATGATCTTCATAATCATTAAGGTTGAAGTTACAGGGTGTCGGCACGTCGAGAGTGGCGCGAAGTCCGAAATACGGTTTATTATTGGGATTATTGAAAATACGACCTTGGGCAGATGCCGACAAAACACCGGCAATAACAAAAAGAGATAATAAGATCTTCTTCATATTCTTTAAATTTAAGATAACACTTGTTTTGATAGTCATTATCTATTTAACATTAATAAACATAATTTTGTTTAAAATTATTTCTTGATTCACAACCTCAATAGATATAATTTCCATAATCATAAATTCTTAGTCCAATAAAAAATATTCGTCATGATTTAAATTTGAATCATGACGAATATTTTTAGGGAGGAATCTCAGCGAAGCTATTTTATCTGGGAGCGGAGACGGCTCTTGAAACCGTCGCTGATGATTGTCATGGCGTCCGTCACGTTATAGAGATTTGCGCGGTTCTCGTCGAAGTTCTTAAGATACATGCCGATGTTAGCCGGATCTTCGAGTATGAAGTTCGGGCACTGCGAAACTTTCAGATATTCCTCCGGAAGCATCTTCATCCCTTCTCCGTGCATTCCCTGCTCTTCCTTGAAGAGAACCGTCAGATCCTTGCAACGGTTGAAGATTCCCTTCTTGCCATAGAGCTGTTGCGATTCTCCATTGCCTTCGTTGTATATCAACTCCACTTCTATATCCTTATTTACAGGAAGAGCATCGGTATACACCACGGGCTGCAATGAATAGCCATCGTAAGTCCAGTTACCAGCTTCAGGGAAACGGGAATATTTGTATTCCTTACCATCTACCACAACCTTGCTCGGAGGCAATGTTGCCGGAAAGCGCAACTCGTAACTTCTCGCTGTAGGAGCGTCCTTATAAGATCCTTCCCTTGCTGCAATCTTTACCTTCTGACTATTTGCGGTCATTGTTTTGGAAACATTGGTAATCGCAAACGATTTATCATAATCATTGGAGATTCCGTCATCTTCATAGTGGCGCAATGTTCCCTCGGCTCCCGGGATGAAGGTAAGTACAAGTGTGTCGCAAGGCATCTGAAGGTTCTTCACTTTATCAGGATTCATCGGAATGATGGCGCCTGCCTTCACGTAGAACGGATTTTCCGACAATGTGTATTCCAATACCTTCTCATTGTTACCTTCGATCATCTCCCCTGTGGCAAAATCATACCATTTTCCTTCGGGGAACCAGATCTTACGCTCGGCAAGTCCTGAAACGGAATCTACCGGATTACCGATAGGTGCCGTCATGATATCCGAACCGAAGAAGAACTGCTCCGGATGATTGTATGCCTCCTCAAGAGCGGGATATT
>DAWBVG010000042.1:0-1880 GCA_052279865.1 Muribaculaceae bacterium | reverse complement strand
ATACCCGAAACTTTCGATAACCTCATAATGTGTAACAGCATGCTTCCCCTGGTCCGGGTCAGTCAGCACTGCCATCTGAAGTTTATTCTTAGGATTCCGTCCGATATTACCCGTGATTGTTCCTTTCTTTTCTGCAAAATCCCCCCAGACCATCGCAACATATTCCCTACGCGTAGTCTTGTTAAAGAACTGGAGTCCAAGATCTGTCTTGGCATCTGGAGTTTTTGCAACAACCAACAGACCCGATGTGTCTTTATCTATTCTGTGAACAAGTCCCAGCCGGGGATCATTCACATCATAATCCGGAGTGTCTTTGAAATGCCATGCAAGAGCATTTACGAGCGTGCCGCTGTAATTACCATGCCCGGGATGAACCACAAGACCAGCCGGCTTATTCACGACCAGGAGATAAGGATCCTCATACACAATGTCGAGAGGAATATCTTCCGCTATTATTTCAAAATCATAGCGAGGACGATCCATCACCACACTGATGACATCGTTTGGCTTCACCTTATAACTCGATTTAACAGGTTTACCATTGGCAAGAACACAGTTCGCATCCGCTGCCTGTTGCACCCTGTTGCGCGATGTCTTTTCGATTCGGTCAGTAAGGAACTTATCAACACGGATCATTTGCTGACCCTTGTCGGCAACGAAACGGAAATGCTCATAATACTCCGTTCCCTCCTCGTCTATATAAAACGATCCCTCTTCCTCTGCCATCATTCAAGATATGAAGTATTAGTTTCTTCCTCTTCCGATGAAGTGGTCTCGGATTCCACGGATTGTTCAGATTCTTCAGTCTGATATACTTCAGGGTTTTCCTGATAATATCTCATCAGCTCAACGTTCTGGAGGGAGTCCTTCACAGCGCCGAGTCGTCCATCTGAGACTTCGAGCACGATACTGGACGTAACAGGAATTTTCTGCATTTTACGCACAGGCTTTCCATTTGCAGTGACCTTTACAACGCGGTCGGTTGTGCCAAGCACCTTTACAACCCTCACATTTTTGAAACCAAGCTCATCCAGTTTTGCCATGGCAGAACGGAAAGACTCTCCTTTCATGGCAAGTTCATTGGGACGATTGTTATCATCAAGCACTACTTCTCTCGGATGAACGGCATTAATATATAGGAATATCTTGCGTCCCGGCTTCACGATTGAATTGGCTTTGGGAAACTGTTCTATTACTCTACCCGGTTTGATATCATCGCGATAAAGGGAATCACGGATATCAACCTTGAAACCATGATCATGCAATATATTCACAGCTTCCGTATATGTTTTCCCTTCAACGCCCGGAAGCTGATCACTTCTGCCATGTTTTGTAAACAATGCTATTGCCACATACACTGCGTATACCCCCAATATGGCAATAATGCAGATTATGCCTATGTTAGCGAGCACAGGATGCCGGGAGATAAAGCTGCTCCCCCAGTCATATGGCATATTATTTTTATTCTTTTTCAAACCTTCTGATGTTTTAGTCTTCAAAGTTAATAGAAATATATGAAAAAATAAAGTTTCAATACAATTCCATTTAAAAATTTATCCACATTCTCGGAAATATCAGATTTTTTTACTAATTTTGCGATTCAAAGCGAATAATTGGAAAATGCGTAAATTAATATATATTTTGCCCCTTCTTCTTCTCTTTACCTCTTGTGGGGAATACACCAAGGTTTTGAAGAGCCGCGATGTAGATTATAAATTCGACTACGCAAAAAGGGCATACGACCAGAGAAAGTTTCTTCAGGCATCCACTATCCTGAATGATATAGTCACCCCGCTCCGTGGCGGTCCCAAAGGTGAGGAGGCGTTGTTTCTTCTCGCCATGTCTTATTATGAGAATAAGGACTATCCCAACTCTGCGGT
>DAWBVG010000041.1:0-3826 GCA_052279865.1 Muribaculaceae bacterium | reverse complement strand
GGAGGGGCTGTGGGCTTGTGAAGCCCCATCCCCAATCCGCCATTAAGCCTTGCGCGCCAAAAAATATGGAGCTATTCTGAACGAAGATTTTTGCACTTCGTTATTGAATCTAAGCAATTGTTTTTAGTTCGTTAATCGTATTCTTTTGCCCATATATGCCCTCATTCTCCTTAAATTTTTTAATTGCAATCCACAAGTATGCTAAACCCGACAAAAGAATTACAGCACAGATTATATAGTACAATGCATCAATATGGTAAACTACCGGTAGTAGCCCCATCGTCAGCAAGATTAAATCTTGTATATCTCTTAGAGAAATTTTCGTATCAATATGTTTCATGCGGTTTATAGTTTCTAAATTTGGCAAGTATTAACTAAAAAGTAAACTTGTAAACTGCGCATTACGCGAGTAAACTTTTAAACTTCACCTTCTCGCTTGCGAAAGCTGAATTCATTTAAATGTCGATTTGGCTGGAGAGGGTCAGTTTGCGGGTGTGGCATACGCGGCTGACGGTTTGCAGCATCGGGAGCATGTCGGCGTAGGCATGGGCGAGAACTACAAAGTTGAGGTCTGTGCGGTTGTTCTCGTAGTCATATTCAATATAAAATGTGGATAGGTGCACATGGTGTTTACGGAAAGCCTCTTTGTAGGGATTGATGTCTGTGACGATTCCTTCAACTGTAAGATTCAGCACTTTCGATTCCTGACCTAATTTGCGACGTTTTTCGTATTGCTCGAAGGTGACAAGCGTGAGCAGGATCAGCAACGTAGCTCCAATAGAGCAGAGATACATGCCAATGCCGACCGCCATTCCTATAATGGCGGTCATCCATATGCCGGCAGCTGTGGTGAGTCCGCGCACGGCTCCTTTCATGTGTATCATCGCACCACCACCTAAAAAGCCTATACCGGTGATCACCTGCGCTGCGATACGTCCGGGATCTCCGTTCTTCAGTCCGAGATATACCTGCGGCACGTAGATCGACAGGAGCATCGCGAGACATGCGCCCATGGCTATGAGCGCGAATGTGCGTATTCCGGCAATCTGTCCTTTACGTTTGCGCTCGGCTCCAACGATCATGCCGAGAAACATACTTAGGACGAGACGGAACATGCAGTTTATCATGTTCACCTCAAGAGAGTTTATCTGATTGATGATTTCGATAATATAGTTCATTTTACAGGGATTGTGGGGTTGATAAAAAAGACTTTTTCAGTGGCACGGGTGATGGCGGTGTAGAGCCAGCGGTAAAAGTCAGAACTGAGGGCATCCGGGGGAATCGAACTCATGTCGATGTAGACATGTTTCCATTGTCCACCTTGCGCCTTGTGGCATGTTACGCAATAAGCGTATTTTGCCTGCAAGGCGTTGTAGTAAGGATCTTCCATCACTCCTTTAATCTTGTGGGAGAGTTCTCCTTCGTAGCTGTCGAGCACGCGGTTATAAAACCGTTCCATTTCCTGGCGCGGTATTGAAGGTCCGTCGCACACAAGGCTGCGGAGCATGAGCTTTGCTCCCACTATCGACCCGTCAGTGAGTTCGAGTTCCATTTCACAGAAATATCTGCCATAGGCTTTCTCTGTTTTTCCTACCCACGTCACTCTTGCCGTGTCGCCATTGGCTATGAAGCTACGCATGCCGTTGCGTTTCCCCCAGTAGTAATCATTCTTGGAGATGATTATTCGGTCGCCTCGTTGAATCGGTTCCTCGGCATACATTACCAAATTCCGGATAGCCTGATTGAAATTGTTGGCACGCTTATTAGAGCGCGTCACGATAAGTGTTTCTTCCTCTCCAACCTGACTCCACGACTCCGCCAGCCTGTCGGCTGTTTCCTGAGCCGGAATAACCTCAACATCGGGATAATCCTTGACATATAGTTCCGGAACTGCATCATTTTCGGGGCGCATCAAGAGATAACGGATATAGGTGGCATTATGCACGATTCCGCTCATTGCTGCCTGTCGCACCGGAATGTCGAGCGTGAATCCGACCGGATCAAGCCTCAAGGCTTTGAGGCGGTCAAAATTCATGGCAGTGCTCGAGGTTTGCCCCACGGGAGGCAACTGCGCTTCATCGCCTATGAGCATCAGACGGCATCCCGGCGCTGAATACACATGATGAATCAGATGGGAGAGGAGCGAGCGTCCACCGCCCGGAGTGTCTGTTATCAGGGATGCCTCGTCAACGATGAAAAGAGTGTCTCTTTGTTCGTTGGGTGCAAGAAAGAAACTCGTGTTCGAAGGGTCTGTAGAATCCCCCCGATAGATGCGCTTATGGATAGTAGAGGCGGGATGTCCCGAAAAACTTTGCGCCACCTTTGCCGCTCTCCCCGTAGGGGCGAGGAGCACCACCGGACGGCGCAGCCTGTCGAGCACCTTGATAAACGCACCTACCACAGAAGTTTTTCCCGTACCGGCATATCCGTTCAGCACGAATACCTGGCGCGGATTCGGTGAAAACACGAAGGTCTCCATCGCCTCCAACAGCAGACGTTGGCTGGCAATCAGCTCAAACGGCAGGGATGCCGCCGCTTCGTGGGTGATCATATTTTTCCAGGGCTCAGGCATAAGTTCTAAACTCTATTTTTACATTCGTTAAAGAGTTTAACAAAGTTCAGTGTAAAGTTACTTAAATTTGATTAATTTGATATCAATGTTTTGCAAAATTATTGTTAACTTTGCAATTGGAAAAACAAAAACATATCTATAATTAATAGAAATATGAAAATTGAAAAAGTAATCGGTCGCGAGGTTCTTGATTCTCGCGGTAACCCTACAGTTGAAGTAGACGTGATTCTCGAAAGCGGCGTTATGGGTCGTGCAGCAGTTCCCTCCGGAGCTTCTACAGGTGAGAACGAGGCTCTTGAACTTCGTGACGGCGACAAGAGCCGCTACATGGGCAAAGGCGTTCAGAAGGCAGTTGCCAACGTGAACGGTCCTATCGCTGACGCTCTTCGCGGTCACAGCGCCCTCGATCAGATCGGCGTTGACCAGATCATGCTCGACCTCGACGGCACTCCCACTAAGTCTAAACTCGGTGCAAATGCCATCCTTGGTGTTTCTCTCGCTACAGCAAAGGCTGCTGCCAACTATCTCGACATGCCTCTCTATCGCTACATCGGCGGTTGCGACACTTATGTTCTCCCCGTTCCTATGATGAACATCATCAATGGTGGCGCTCACTCTGACGCTCCCATCTGCTTCCAGGAGTTCATGATCCGTCCTGTTGGCGCATGCTGCTTCAAAGAGGCTATCCGCATGGGTACAGAGGTATTCCACAACCTCAAGAGCGTGCTTAAAGCTCGCGGTCTTTCCACTGCAGTAGGTGACGAAGGTGGTTTCGCTCCCAACCTTGATGGCACAGAAGATGCCCTCAACGTTATCATCGAGGCTATCAAGAAGGCAGGTTACGAGCCCGGAAAAGACGTTACAATCGGTCTTGACTGCGCTTCTTCAGAGTTCTATCATGACGGTGTTTACGACTACACTTGGAAGCAGGGTGCTGACGCTCCCAAACGCACAAGCGAGGAGCAGGCTAAATTCCTTGAGGAGCTCGTTAACAAATATCCTATCGACTCTATCGAGGATGGTATGGACCAGAACGACTGGGAAGGCTGGAAGATTCTTACCAACCTTATCGGCGACCGTTGCCAGCTCGTAGGTGACGACTTGTTCGTAACCAACGTTAAATATCTTGAGAAAGGTATCGAGAATGGCTGCGCTAACTCAATCCTCGTGAAAGTTAACCAGATCGGTTCACTCACAGAGACTCTCCGCGCAGTTCAGATGGCACAGCGCAACAACTACACAGCAGTAATCTCT
>DAWBVG010000040.1:0-3602 GCA_052279865.1 Muribaculaceae bacterium | reverse complement strand
CCGTATATTTGGCGTTGATTTTTGAGTTGTCGGTAACGACAGCGCAGAATATATTATTATGCCTGTGGCTGCAAAGCAGTCGCAGTAATGCAAAGACAATAACAATATTGATATGAACGAGCTTGAAAAGACGGTTCCCGCAGAGGAACAGGTCAACCCCACTCCCTCTGAAGCGTGTGCAGTAGAAACATCTCCGGCTGAAGATATATCTGAGGCTACCGACCGCATCGAAGACGCGGCGGAAGAGGAGACCCCGGTGAATTACCATAATATGAGCAAAGCCGAACTCAATGAGGCTATGCGGGCAATCTTGGCTGAAAACCGTATGGATGCCCATAAGGAAGTGACGGCAATCAAGCAGGCGTTTTTCAATATTCGCAGCCGCGAGACAATGGATGAGGTGAATGCTTTTGTCGAGGCAGGAAATGATCCGAAGGATTTTTCTTCTATGCCCGATGAAGAGGAAACCGAGTTCAAGAAAATGTATACCGAATTCAAGGAGAAACGTGCCGATTATCTCGCTGCAGAAGAGACTCGTCGTCAGGAAAACCTGCAGAAGAAGCAAGCTATTCTTGATCAGATACGAGCAATTGCCGAAGATATCGACAATGTGAATGTCAAATTCTCCGAATTCCAGCAGCTCCAGCAGGATTTCAAGGCTATCAAGGATATTCCTGCCACAGCTGAGACCGAGATCTGGAAGAATTTCCAGACTGTAGTGGAACAGTTCTATGATCATCTAAAGATGAACAAAGAACTTCGCGACCTTGATTTCAAGAAGAATCTCGAGGCAAAGAAAGCGCTCGTAGAGGAGGCTAAAAAACTTGAAGAGCAAAGTGATCCTGTTGCTGCGTTCCGTTCTCTGCAGTCGCTTCATGACGAATGGCGCAACATCGGTCCGGTTGCCAAAGAACTTCGCGAAAGCCTTTGGGATGAATTCAAGGAGGCTTCGACAGTTATCAACAAGCGTCACCAGGAATATTTCGAACAGCGCAAAGCTACAGAGCAGGCAAATGAGGAAGCCAAGACCCAACTCTGTGAGGAGATAGAGGCAATAGATCTTTCCACATTGAATTCCTTCAATGCATGGACAGCCGCCACCGATAAGGTGATAGAACTTCAGAAAAAATGGAAGGAATATGGTTTTGCCTCCAAAAAGGCGAATACAGCTCTTTATACCAGATTCCGCAAGGCTTGTGATGACTTCTTCTCCGGCAAGACTGAATATTTCCAGAAGACCAAGGATGAGTTTAACACGAACCTTGAGAAGAAGACCGCTCTATGCGAGAAGGCGGAAGCCCTCAAGGAAACCGATGATATCCGCAAGGCAGCCAATGAGATCGTGAAACTGCAGGCTGAATGGAAGAAGATAGGAAGTGTGCCCCGTAAGCAGAGCGATGCAATCTGGCAACGTTTCCAGACAGCATGCAACTACTTCTTTGATGAACGTAAGAAACTCAATTCCGCAAAGCGCGATGAAGAGAATGCAAATCTTGATGCCAAACGTGCAATCATTGCAAAGCTTAAAGAGTTGCCGCTTGATGGCGATCGCCGTGAGGTTATCGGTCAGGTAAAAGAGCTTCAGGCTGAATGGCAGAAAATCGGATTTGTGCCCTTCAAACTTAAAGATAAGGTCTATGCTGAATATCGCGAGGCATGTGATGCCCTTTATGGCGCATATGAGGCACGAGAGAACAAAGCGAGAATGACCAATTTCCGTGAGCGTGTGAATGAACTTAAGGGAAGTGGTCAGAAACTTGACCGCGAACGCGATAAGTTGCTTCGCGCGTATGAAGCTCGTAAGGCTGAGCTCAAGACTATTGAGAACAATATGGGATTCTTCAATGTGAAGAGTTCTGCAGGAAATTCCATGGTCAAGGAGATGGAGAATAAGATCAAGCGTCTTAAAGAAGATATGGCTCAAATCGAAGAGAAGATTGCCATACTTGATGCAGAGGCTTGATAAAGAGATATTTCAGAAACTTGGAAGGACGCGCGTTTCGTGCGTCCTTTCTTACCTCCGGATGCGACAAAACTGCATGCAGTTTTGTTATAGGTAAAGGAGTCATAAGAGACTTCAATACCGTAGAGAAATGAAGAGATCATTGATAATAATAGTGATGTCATTGTTTGGATTCGTTCCGGCAATGCATTCGGAAGATAAGGTTGAAATAATCAGAGGTGCCGATTTTCCCTTTTATATGAAAGAGGCTGAGGCGGGAGATGGAGAAGGGATGCGGTGTGTGGCAGTGTGCTATCAGACCGGAGCCGGAGTGGATAAAGATTTGCGCAAGGCATGGGAATGGTATGGAAAGGCTGCAGCGGAGGGGAATACAGAAGCTCAATATGCCATAGGCACTCTTTATCGCGATGGAATAGGGACGCGACAGAATTATAAAGAGGCTGCATACTGGTTTCGCAAGGCTGCTTCCAACGGTCATGCAAAAGCCATGATAAATATAGCCAGGCAGTTTGCTGAGGGGAAGGGGGTTCTTGCAGATCAGCGTATTGCCGCCGAGAATTATTGGCGTGCCGCAGAGCGGGGGGAAGATGAAGGAGCATATCAGTTTGCCGTAATGCTCAGAGACGGGAAAGGGGTTGCAAAAGATCTTCCACGAGCTTTGAAATATTTCACAAAAGCGGCAGCTCACGATTATAAAGATTCCAGAAGTCAGGCTGATGCCCTTATTTCGCAAGGTGTCAGACTTTCATCGGATAAAAACAAACATAAACACAAATAAGAAGCTATAAACTATGTCTACTAATAGAGAACTTATTCTTATAAATATATCAGGACCGGACAAAAGCGGTATAACAGCCGAACTCACCGGTATTCTTGCACGTCACGATGCCGATATTCTCGACATCGGTCAGGCGGACATCCATCACACTTTGTCGTTAGGTATCCTTTTCAAGACAGATAGCCGCCGCAGCGGCGAGATATTGAAGGAATTGCTTTTCAAGACAAATGACCTCAACGTTAAGGTTTCATTCAATATAATCAGCGAGGAGGAATACAACAGCTGGGTGTCGCGACAGGGGAAGAACCGGTATATTGTCACAATCTTGGGACGCAAGATTACTGCGCGTCAGATCTCGGCGGTATCAGGAATTATTTCAGAGCAGGGGCTTAATATCGAGACGATAACGCGTCTTACAGGACGTATGCCGCTCGATGAGCGCGAGCAGCCGGCGGCAAAGGGTTGCGTGGAGTTTTCCGTGCGTGGCAACATCAAGGACAAGGAGAAAATGCAGAGTGATTTCATGCATCTTGCGTCAGAACTTAATTTTGATATCTCTATGCAGGAGGATACGATGTATCGCAGGAGCCGCCGTCTGATTTGTTTTGATATGGATTCAACGCTGATACGCACTGAGGTGATTGATGAACTTGCCGATCGCGCCGGAGTGGGAGAGGAGGTGAGACGCATCACCGAGTCTGCCATGCGGGGAGAGATTGATTTCAAGGAGAGTTTCACGCAGCGTGTCAAACTCCTTAAAGGACTTGATGTTTCGGTAATGAAAGATATTGCGGAAAATCTACCTATCACTGAAGGGGTTGAGCGATTGATGGAGGTGTTGAAGCGCTCGGGCTATAAGAC
>DAWBVG010000039.1:0-7490 GCA_052279865.1 Muribaculaceae bacterium | reverse complement strand
ATCAATGGATTTGCGCCGGCATCGGCTCCTGTCCTCGGCGGTCTGCTTGCCGTAGCCGATGGATGGAAGGGTATCTTTTATGTACTTGCCGGCTTTGCAGCCCTTCTTATATGCGTTGGCATACCCTTGAAAGAGTCTCTTAAACCACAGAACAGATTCAAAGGAAAACTTATAGATGCTTTTAAGGAATATCCGATGCTGATCAAAAACAAAAGATTCATGGTTCATACCCTGCTGAAGGGATCTGCTCTGGGACTTCTGTTTGCATACTGTTCTTCAGCACCGTTTATCATGCAAGATCATTTCGGATGGTCGGAAGTGCATTTCGGACTGTTCATGGGCTTCAACGCATTGTTCGTGGCATTCGGCGCAATGATGGCGCTTAAATTCAAGGTTTTGAAACGAGCCGGATATGTGGGCGGCTGGACACTTCTGATTGCAACATTTGCACAATTCGGAGTCCTTTTCTTCCTCAATAATTTCTGGGCTTATGAACTCACTATGCTACCCATCGTGTTCTCGCTTGGCATGATTTTCACAGTCGGCAACACCCTGGCGATGAATGAAGGAAGATCCAATGCCGGTGGCGCATCCGCATTGCTTGGGCTTACGGGATATGTGTTTGGTGCAATCGTGGCTCCTTTAGTTGGAATCGGAAATATTATGCATTCCACTGCAATAACGTTTGTTGTACTTGCTGTAATTACCCTCGCTTTTGCTTATGCCACAAAGGCACTCTCGCCCGACCCCAATATGGTTAAAAAATAAATAAGACTGCGTTTCTCTTGAAACACAGTCTGAAAATTCGATTCAACTGCTGTTTGTCTTATGAGTTCCGGATTATGTTGAATCCGGAACTCATGTTTGTTAACCAAGATCTGTTAACGACAAACCTACTCATTATGGATTAAAAGTAAAATTAGATAAACGTTTATAGGCTCGTTGTGCCTTATATCTTGATGCTTCTCCATATATTTTGAAGCGTTTTTTATCATTGTTCTTGCGTGCACGTGCACATTGACACTGCAAATATATTAGAAGTTTTTTATATTTCCAAAAAAAATGATAATTTTGTAAAAAAATTTATTGAATCGTTCCTAAAAAGCAACTTTAACCATAATTTATGGCTAAAATAAATAAGATAAACAACGCAACAACCCAGGCAACAATATTTGATGTAGCGCGGTTATGCAATGTATCACGAGGCACTGTAGACCGTGTGATACACAATCGCGGGCGCGTGTCGCAGGATACTGTAGACAAAGTGAAACGGGCCATTGAAATACTCGGATACAGCCCTAATCTTAATGCTTCAATCCTCGCATCCAAGAAAACATATACATTCGCATGCCTGATTCCAGAATTCGAACATGGCGAATACTGGGAGAAAATCCACGAAGGGTTTATTGCAGGAGCCAACTCCTTATATAATTATAGCATCGAGGTTAACTTCCACTTCTTTGACCAGACTGATCCGGAATCATACAGACGATGCTGCGATGAGATTCTTGTTTCGAAGCCTCATGGTGTTATCATGGGCACTGTCTTTAAAGAAGAGACGTTCCGTTTTGCCGCACAACTTGATGAGGTTGGAATCCCGTTTGCATTCGTCGATGACAAATTCGATGATCTCAACTATACCGTTTATTATGGTATGGATCCATATAAAAGCGGTAGGCTCGGAGCATTCCTACTTACCAACCATTTCAATCCGGAACAGCTGCTTCTCGTGCGACTGATTCGCGACACCAATCACAAAGCGGACCCGAATGCCAAGCGCAGACAGGGATTTCTCGACTATATAAACATGAAGTTTCCGGAATGCAAGATTCACACAGTTTTTATCAACCCGGCAAATCACCGGCAGACATACATGACGCTGAAAGAATTTTGTCAAGAACATCCGGAAGTGAAACACATCATAATGATCAACTCCCGTATATTCCTAATTGACGAATATCTGCGAGAGAATCCCGATACAGAACGAGTAGTAGTAGGTTTCGATGATATTGAACCAAATCTTGCAAGTTTACGTAGCGGACATATAGAGTTTCTTGTGACGCGTCACATCTCAAGCCAATCGCAACTTGCCCTTACCACATTTGCAGAATGTGTGATCCGCGGCATCAAACCCCAGAAACGCGACAACTACCTCCACATGGACATCCTTCATCGCCTCAACATGGATGATTATTAACCACCTCAACATAATGCCGGAATATAATGCCGGGACATAATGCCGAGACATAATGCGGGGACATAATGCAAGGACATAATGCCGACAAAGCATATATCGTCTGCGTTTTGGCGAAGCCGGTTGAGTGAAGGCACCTTGGTGCCCCGTATGTTGTTACCAGCCATGTAGCCTTTGTTAACACTTAGATTAATAATAGTTAAACTAAAATTTCGCATTAAACTCTTTGCATTTTCATCTGTCTTAAAACTGAAATCCAATTGGAACGAGAATTTCCGAAGCCGTTGGATACATCCATAATCAGCGATCCTGACCGGCTTCATAATTTAAAAGTATAAGTTTAACAGATAAAAAATTGACAGTAATGAAAACGACAATATTAGGTCTGGCATTCCTTACAATCGCCTCTTTCTCATTCAGTGCTTCTGCACAGCAGAAAACTCAATCAAACGAGAATTGCAAATCAAGGACTGAATGTGTGGCAAAAGACAAGAAATGCTGCAAAGACGGTAAAAAGTTCCGTGCACATAAAAAAGCGGATCTGTTTGAAGGCATCACCCTCACCAGCGAACAGCAGGGACGCATAGAGGCTCTGAACAATGCGTCGAAAGTATCTCGCGAAGAGATTAAGGCTAAGGCCAAGACCGCTCGCGAGCAGAAAGACACCACATACAATCCACGCAATGCCCGCAAGGAGTTGAGAAGCAAATATATCAACGACCTCGGCGAGATCCTCACATCTGATCAGATGGTTGTTTACCTCAAGAATTTCTATGTAAACAGCGGTTCTCATCACGGCGGCAAGAAAGCAGTTGCTATGAAGCAGGGTAAAGGCAATAAAGACGGCAGATTCAACAAAGATAGCAAAGGCAACCATCAGGGAAAAGCTCTCCGTCAGATGCAATCAGCAAGCAAGTAAAAAACTTCATAGGTGAAATAAGTTAGGTTAGTTATTAGGTGAATAAAAAGTAATTTTTAAACAAATTCAGAAAAGGGTCAGCGACTGTGATGTCACCGACCCTTTTACTTTCCCCTTCTTCCCTCTATTACTACCTTTTCCCTCTTCCCTTTTCCCTCTTCCCTTTTCCCTCTTCCCTTTTCCCTCTTCCCGCTTCCCTTTTCCCTCTTCCCTTTTCCCTTCTATACAAGGAATCGTTTCGTTATCTCCCCATAGTTCTCGATTCGGCGATCGCGGAAGAAGGGCCACCATCTTCTCACATCCTCGGATCTGTGGATATCAACCTCCACCACCTGCTCTGCTGGCGCGTTGTCCGGAGCTAAATATAGAAATTCCCCCTGTGGACCAACAACAAAGCTCGAACCCCAGAAATCGATTCCGGAAGTCTGACCTGAAGGATCTTCCTCAAAGCCACAACGGTTCACACTTATCACGGGAAGTCCGTTCGCCACGGCGTGTCCGCGTTGCACAGTTATCCATGCCTCCCTTTGCCTCTCTTTCTCATCCTGCGGATCATCAGGATTCCATCCTATCGCTGTAGGATAAATAAGCATCTCTGCTCCTTTCATTGCCATAAGACGGGCTGCCTCGGGATACCACTGATCCCAGCAAACCAAGACTCCTAATTTTCCCAAAGATGTTTCTATCGGTTCAAATCCGAGATCTCCGGGAGTAAAATAGAATTTTTCATAAAAACCAGGATCATCCGGAATATGCATCTTGCGATACTTTCCGGCAACAGAACCGTCAGTATCAAAAACTACAGCCGTGTTATGATATAATCCGGGAGCCCGGCGCTCGAATGTGCTTGTCACTATCACCACATTGTTGGCTGCTGCCGCAGAACCGTAAAACTCGGTAAAATCTCCCGGCAATGTCTGGGCAAGATCAAAGTTGTCAACATTCTCGGTCTGACAGAAATAGAGAGAATCGTGAAGTTCGGAGAGCACAATGAGTTTTGCACCCTCAGACGCAAGGTTTTCAATAGCGGTAAGATTGCGGGCTCTATTGAAATCCATATCTTCAATGAAGGAATGCTGCACGATTCCTACTTGCAGTTTACTATTCATATACTGGAGTGTTAGAAGCTGTTTAAAATACTGTAGAATTAAAAATATTATCCGGTATCTGCATCGTGGCGCAATGAAGCGAACCATGCTGTTTTATAAGGGTTGAGCATTCTACCGGCACGATTTCATGATCAGGAAAGGCAACCTTCACAGTGTGACACGCAAGCGTATCGTTCTCCGGCTGTGAATAAACAGGCATGAAGATTGTATCCGGAGTCACGAGATAATTTGCATACGATGCCGGGAGTCGCAAACCATCCTCATCATAAATCGCAGATGGCAAAGGAAGTTCCACAAGATTATATGATTCTCCTTCCGGTGTGCGGAAGAGCGTCAGTTGTGCGCGCATTTTCAATAAATCTTCGAAATGAGGATCATCCATGTCGCGGCAACCTGTGAATAGAATTGTATTTCCGGGAGCCATTCTACACAACGTATCGATATGCGAATCAGTGTCATCCCCTGCAAGGGCACCGTAATCAAGCCATAGCACGTGGGAAATTCCCAGACGGGAATTCAATATTTCATTCAGCTCCTGCTTGCTGCGTCCGCCATTGCGATTCTGAGAGCATAGACATGTAGATGTTGTCAGCAGAGTGCCGTAGCCGTCTGTTTCTATCGACCCACCTTCAAGAATAAAATCTCGCTCATTTCTATACACTTCAGGAGTTATAACATATTTATCCCTGAGCTGAAGATTCACAAGATTGTCATGGTCAGCGGCAAATTTCAATCCCCACCCGTTGAATCCGAAATCAAGAGCACGGAGACGTCCTCCCCTTTCAACGGATATAGGACCGTAATCACGGGTCCATGTATCGTTATATTCCGCGTTAATCAGGGTGAGTAGAGATTGGTCGCAATCATGCAATAATTGCATCGCCGAATCTTTATCGGAAGTCAATACCACGCAATGATACCCCCGCGACGTGAATGCGGATATCATGCGGTGATACTGATCACGAGCCTCTTCAAGTATATAATTCCAGTCGGTATGCGGTTCGGGGAGAGCAAGAAGTATTGCCCGGCAACTTTCCCATTCCGCCATCAGCCTTATATCATTATTCATATGTTTATTTCATAAGTTCACTTCAAAAATAACAACTATTCGCGAATATTTGAAGCGATTTCTGATTTTTTTATTATTTTCGCAGTTAAAACCCAAATTTCAACTAAATGGAAACCCATAATACTGCCGAAGAGTTTGCTGCAGTGAAAGCCGTTTGCCGCGACATCTTCGAAAAGAAACTTAAAGACTATGGCACATCCTGGCGCATCATGCGTCCGTCAAGTCTCACCGACCAGATATTTATCAAAGCCCGCAGAATCCGTTCTCTTGAGGAAAAAGGGATAGAAGCGGCGGCTGTGAATGAAGGTATCGAACCGGAGTTCATTGGTATCGTAAACTATTGCGCGATTGCCCTTATCCAACTTGATCTCGGTGCTGGTGAACCAATTCCAGCAGAGGAAGCTCTCAAACTCTATAAAGAGAAAACAGAGGCTGCCACTGCTCTGATGATGAATAAAAATCATGATTATGACGAGGCTTGGCGTGAGATGCGTGTCAGCTCATTCACTGACATTATCCTCCAGAAACTCATGCGCACAAAAGAGATCGAGGATCATCATGGCAAAACCATCATGAGCGAAGGCGTTGACGCCAACTATATGGATATGATTAACTATGCACTATTCGCACTTATCAAAATACGTTTCGCCTGATCCTGAGAGCAGACTCGTGCGCGGCATTACATGGATAATCCGCGAACTGACGGCTCTGGTATTCATATTCTCCGGTTTTGTCAAAGCCATCGATCCTTGGGGCACGCTTTACAAGGTAGAGGATTATCTCGCGGCAATGGGATTGACCATATGGCCAAATCTCATTGTTGTCGGTGTTTTTTTTCTTTGCGGCATAGAATTCTTTATCGGTGTGTGTCTCGCCACAGGATGCTTCCGCAAAGGCATTGCCATATTGAGTTTTGCGATGATGTGCTTTATGCTGCCCCTGACTCTGTGGATTGCCGTGTTTGATCCCGTGGCAGATTGCGGATGTTTCGGCGATGCATATATCATATCAAACTGGGCAACGTTCTGGAAGAATGTTTTGCTTTTCGCATTCACCCTATGGCTTGTGAAATACAACCGGTATTGCGCATGTCTGATCACCCCCGCAATCCAATGGATAGCATTCATCGCCACTGCTTTGTTCATCTGTCTTATTGAGTTGCTTGGTTATGTGTATCAGCCACTCATTGATTTCAGACCTTATAAAACGGGAACTCCCCTGACCGAACAGACCGACACAGACCAACCCGACTTCACATTTGTATACAGCAAGGATGGAGTTGAAAAGGAGTTTTCCATGGATAACCTTCCTAATGAAAGCGAAGGGTGGGTATTCGTAGATCGCAAGGAAACAGCCTCATCTTCCACCAATGAAAATGAGAGCGACAAGGGATTTCATATCTGGGAAGAAAACGAAGATGTAACGGATGAAGTCCTGTCGCCTGATAAAGACCGTATTCTTCTCCTGATGCCTGACATGGGCAACGTGTCGATTTCAACCACTTGGAAAATCAACTCTCTTCATGACTGGGCTATGCAACATGACATAGATATGGTTGCGGCAGTGGCTGGCTCACGCGGAGAAATCGACAACTGGATAGACCTTTCAATGCCGGATTATCCCATCTATACTGCCGACGACACGGCAATCAAGGAGTTGGCACGAGGCAATCCGGCTGTGGTGTATACACATGACGGCATCGTGGAATGGAAAAGCACTTTACGCGCCATAAACACCGATGACTTCATGGCAAACGACACATCGGCAGACCCTATGAGTTTTGCCCGCGACAACAAACGCATGCTCCTCAATTATTCTTATATATATATATCAGTGATGGTATTACTGATAATGATATCATTTATTCCGGCTCTTAAAAATTCACTCTTAAGATGGAAATCGAATTGCTGACAGTTGGTAAAACCACTATCCGATTTGTAGAGGATGGCATAGCCGAATATTCAAAACGGCTTAAGCATTATATACCTTACTCCATCAAATCATTGCCAGATGTAAAAAATGCATCAAAGATGGATCAGGCAAAACAGAAAGAGGCTGAGGGAGAGAAAATACTCGATACGATCTCGAATTCGGATTTTGTAGTGCTTCTCGACGAACGAGGCAAACAATATTCCTCTATCGAGTTTTCTGCATTTTTAGAGAAACAGATGATATCCGGACGAAGGAAAATTGTTTTTG
>DAWBVG010000038.1:0-2313 GCA_052279865.1 Muribaculaceae bacterium | reverse complement strand
GGCTACAACAGTCAAGGATTTCGGTGCACCATTCTATCGTCCTTCATCGGCTGATTGCCAGATTTCCGAAAATGGTATAACAGCAACCGATGTTGTGTTCACTTCGGATCCCGACGACCAATGGACTGTAGTTACTGCAGGAAATTATAAGATAGATATAAACACCAAGAAGCTGACCATTTCGGCAGAATATCTTGGAGATCCCGGAAAGAGACCCATAGAAACAACAACTCTCTATATATTAGGTGACGCAACTCCCAACAGTTGGGATATCGGTGCTCCCACACCTCTTGATATGAAATCAGAAAATATATTCGTATATGAAGGGAAGTTATTCAAAGGCGCGTTGCAGGCAACAGCTGTGACCGGCGATTGGAACGTACCGTTTATCTTGCCTGTAACCAATGGTTGCAAGATAAGTAAGACAGGTGTGGAAAGTAATGAATTCGATTATCTTGTGGATCATACCAATATGTGGCAAGTTGAGGACACAGGTAACTATCGCATTACTTTTGATCTCGAGAACTGGACCATAAGTGCCGAGTATCTCGGAGAGTGACACACGTGGGAACAATCTCTAAATAATTCAAATCAGAAAATAAGTTAATAATGAAAATAATGAATATACTTGCATCCACACTCGCTGTAGCCGCATTGACGGCTTGCACTGACACTATTGAGATGCGTCGACCTCAGAAATTTGTTTTGCCGGATCTTCCTCCTATCGAGGAGATACATAATTTCAAGGCTCCCCTATACTGGAGTGTTTACGAATATTGCCACACACAGTCGCAGAATGGCGTGAAGAACGAGGATATGGACATTACTGCGGAGCAATGGGAAAAGATCACAGACTGGCTCGCCAGGGATTTAAAGCCTTATGGTTACGACATGGTGTGCACAGATGGATTCATAACGCAGAACTGTAAGGATGGTTCTCCGTATATGACGCATTATGGCTCAATGTCTATAAAAGATCTTGTGGAGATGTGTAAGAAAAAGGGGCTTAAGGTGGGTATCTATGATAACCCCTTGTGGATCCATGCCCCCTGGGATACCAAAGTGCCTGACACCGAATACACATTAGGAGACTTGCTTTGGGATCATAAAAGCGAAGTCCTCAATCCTGACACACAGGATATGTGGGGATTCCAATGGGTAGTGGCTAATTATCCCGGTGCCAAGGAATACATAGACGGCTTCTTCAAACATTATGCCGATTTGGGTATAGACTACATCCGTGTTGACTTCCTTTCCTGGTATGAGGATGGCAAAGACAGGAATATGGGACCGATAGGAAGAGGTTATGGACGTGATGCCTACGTGCGTGCCTTGTCTTATATTGCTGAAAATGCAAAGAAATACGGAATATTCATATCTCTTGTAATGCCTCATCTATATTACGATGCGGAGATTGAGAAACTATGCGGCAATATGGTCCGTATAGTGCAGGATACAGGAAACGGTGGATGGTGGCATTATTCGGATTGCGAAAGAGGTAAATCCTGGACTACATGGCCTAACTGCATGAATATGTTCGATGGATTTGTGTATTGGTCACATATCTCGGGTCGTGGAAAAGTATTGCTTGATGGAGACTTTATCCGTCTTAACACATTTAATACGGATGCAGAGAAGGAATCGGTGGTTTCTCTCCAGCTTATGGCAGGTGGTCCCGTGACGATTGCCGACCAATATAATACTATTGGGGACAACACGAAATTCTATACAAATTCTGAGCTTCTTGCCTTGAATACCGATGGTTTCGTCGGCAAGCCTTTGAGCGATGAGCTCAACAGTCGCAATAGCCAGATTTGGTATGGTCAGCTGTCTGACGGCAACTATGTCATTGGTTTGTTTAATCGTGATGACAGTTCGATGTCGTTCAGCGTTGATTTCAAAACTCTCGGCATAGAGGGTGAATGGAATATTCGAGACTTATGGAAGCACGCTGATGAGGGTTCGGCAAGCTCAATATCGGTTACGGTGGCTCCTCATGGATGCAAAATAATTAAACTGACAAAATAAAAATCTAAACATAAAAACTATATGATCATGAAAAGGACTTTTTTATCCATTATTTTAACCGCTCTCTGCGCTACTATGTCCCTTGCAGAAAATCCTTCTGTACTGTATATGATAGGAGGAGCTACTGAGGGTTCCTGGGATTGGGCGAAGGCAACGGAAATGATGCCGGTATCTGGTCAGGATGGAGTGTACTCGTGGACAGGAAATTTAGCAGCCGGTGATTTTAAAATTTGCGCAGAAAAAGATGTAAATTGGTCTGGTACTGTGCCTTTTTATCGTCCTTCT
>DAWBVG010000037.1:0-6254 GCA_052279865.1 Muribaculaceae bacterium | reverse complement strand
GTTTAACCAACGTCTTGGTCTGAACGCGGCATTTGGTGGCAACAACATGATGCGTGGTGTTTGGCGCAACTCAATTACATTAAGCAAACTTGGTGAAGAAGGTGTTTATAACTCCACCAACCTTCCAACCGGAGAGAACCCTCGCGAATATAACTGGAGAAGCCGTAAAGTTGTAAATAGTTTTTATGGATTCCTGAATGCAAGCTGGGATGATACATACTTCCTTGACATAACCGCTCGTAATGACTGGTCTTCAGCTTTAGGACGCGATAATTGGTCATTCTTCTATCCTTCGGTTTCTGCAAGTGTGCTGCTTGATCAGATCTTTAAATTCCGCGATAATGCACCTTGGGTGAACATGCTGAAACTTCGTGGCTCATGGGCAAACGTAGGTAATGACACATCACCCTATACTCTTGTTGATGCCTACAGTGCCTCAACTGTATATCCAGGAAGTTACGGACTGCCCTCCAGCCGTGCAAATTATTTCATAAAACCTGAAAATGTTGAAAGCTGGGAAGTAGGTATTGAAACTAAATTATTCATGAACCGACTTGGTTTCGATATTGCTTACTATGATTCACGCACAACAAACCAGATTATCAGTGCTGTGACTGACCCCATCATTGGTTCGTCAACAAAAAAAATGAACTGTGGTGAAATTCGTAACCGTGGCGTTGAAATCGCACTTCATGGAGTGCCTGTAAGGACACGTGACTTCACATGGTCGATTGATGTCAACTGGAGTCGTAACTGGAACAAACTCGTCAGTCTTGAAGACGGATGGGATCCTCGCGTACCCTATGAGTCGGCAGCAGGTATTGTCGGCAACTATGCCAACATATATTCCTATCTCGGTCAGGAGATGTTCTGGCTATATGGTCGCGGTTATCAGCGCGCTCCCGAAGGAGCTACATATGTTGATGCAAACGGAAATACCGTTAGTTGCGCCGGGATGAAACTTGTAGATGCAAAAACAGGATATCCTCTTATTGATGAAGCACCTGAACGCAACTTAGGTAAAATCAATCCTACATGGCGTGGTGGATTTGCAATGAATTTCAGATATAAGGATTTCACACTCGGCATGAATTTTACAGCTCAAATGGGTGGTCACGCATACTCGGTAACCCACGCAATCCTCGCATATCAGGGTAAACTTACCAACTCTTTGCCCGGAAGGAATGACGGTCTTGTGGTTCAAGGTGTAAACGCCATCACTAATGCAGACGGAAGCATTACATATCAACCCAACACTACCGTCACGGAGAGTATCAATTCTTATTATAACTTGATATTCAAACGCGACAACGCAGAGGAAAATATTTTCAAGACTGACTTCCTCAAACTCAAGGAAGTTCGCCTTGACTATAATCTCCCTGCAAGAATCTGCAAAAAAACGAAAGTGATTCAAGGTCTTTCAGTAGGTGTGTATGCTACCAACCTCTTCTGCATCACTCCTTTCCCACTGTATGATCCGGAAGCGGGAGCAATGGTCGGTACCAATGTCTATAACGGTATCGAAGCGGGAGCACTTCCTATGACACGCACATATGGTATGAACTTAAAAATATCATTCTAATTATGAATCCTAAATCAAGAATATATATCGCATCGGCAGTCATGCTTGCCGCAGGCATGTTCGCCGGGTGCACTCATGACTTTGAAGAGACAAACACTGACCCCAACAAAATGCTTGTTGGCGATCTCCAGCCCTATGGAATGTTTGAAAACCTCTTCTACACTACAGCAAAAAACAATACTTACTATGCCTACTATTGGTGTAACGAACTTGTTCAGTTCACTGCCTGCACACCGATGACTGCGCAAGAAAGGCATCGGTATAAAATTTCCGATAATCACTTTTCATCTATCTGGAGCAATTATGCAACCAAGGCAGGGAATGCCGTGCACATGTATAAACTCGGTGAGAAATTCAATGATGATGCATGCAAAGCAGTGGCATTGACATTGAAAGTTTATCTTCTCTCAAACCTCACCGACATTTTCGGCGATATACCATACAGCCAGGCTTATAAGGGTGATGAAGGGATAGACCATCCTGTTTTCGATAGTCAGAAATCAGTTTATGAACAAATGTTCGCTGAACTGGAACAGGCAAATGAACTTTATGCCGGTAAACCTACATTTGAGAAACCTACGATGGATCTCATGTATAACGGTGACATGAAGCTATGGAGAAAATTCAATAATTCCATATACTTACGCCTTTTGTGTCGTGTCAGTGGGCGTTCTGAGATGAATGTAGGAGCAAAGATACAGGAAATGCTTGATAATCCCTCGCAATACCCTCTGATTTCATCCAATGCTGAAAATGCTACTATTAAAAACACCGGCATCGATCCCTATTACAATCAGTTCCGTCCGATTGAGATAGACAAAAGCAAGTTCACAAGCAATTCCTATCTCATCACTGAGCAATTCCTCAAAATGACTTTGAACACAGAGGAAAATGAACAGGATCCACGTCTGACAACATGGGCAACGAAACGTTCCGGTGTTGATGACTGGAAAGGAACCATCAGCGGTTGTCCTGCCGAAGATGCAGGAACAGCGGGTAAAGATGCCTCTCACCTGAATTACGAAGTGCTCGTGCGCGATGATGCCCATGCATTCCTTATGGACTATTCCGAAGTTCAGTTTATTTTGGCGGAAGCAGCTCTTAAAGGGTTGATTAGTGGCGGAGAGGATGCTGCCAGAACATATTATGAAAATGCAGTAACGGCATCTTGTCAAAAGTGGGCTCAATATGAAGAATTTTCTAAAGTGAAAACTCCGATTAACGATAATGCCATTACAAAATTCCTTGGAAGCAAACTCGCCGGCTGGGACAATAATGATAATAAAGAAAAACTTATCGCTGAACAGAAATTCCTATCCCTTTTCTGGGTAGGTATGGAAGCCTATCATGAGATCAGACGCACAGGATGGCCCCTGCTGACAATTGGAGAAGGAACATATTATAACAATTATCAGTTCCCCCAACGTATGGCATATTGCACATCTACAACAGGTACCAATCCTGATAACGTAGCTGCGGCTCTTGCCAGAATGGGAGGTGAGAACAATATGAAAACCGCCGTATGGTGGAGCATAAAGGCAATTACAGGTAAATTCCCGGTAGCTAATCCAAGATAACATTATGAAGACAAAATATTTATCAATTATAACCGCTGTGTCGCTAATTATCGGCACACAAATCCTCGGAGGGTGCGATAAAGAAGACGAACCCGCTGCGGGCGACATTTACTTCAATATAGAAGAATTTGATAATCTTGTGCTTCCTCAGGCAGGAGTGGATATGACCACTTTCTCCAAGGGAATAAAGTATGTGGTGCGTTCCAACGGTAGTTGGCAATTGATTCCCGAAAATGAGGAAGAAATGTCGTGGGCAAAAATATTCCCTATGGAAGGAGATGCTGATGGTCTTATAAGAATATACAGTGAAGAGAACTTAAGTCCCATCCAACGTGTTGCGCGATATAAAATCCTTGTAAATGGAGTCGAACAGCCTCAGATGCTCACTTTCAGTCAGAAGGGATGCGAGCCATTCCTGAAGCTCTCTACCGCACTTGTCACTCTAAAGCGCGCAGGAGGTGAGGTATCCATCACGGTTGATGCAAACCTCGACTGGGAATGCTCGGTTGAAGGAGCGGATGCCGCCCGCTTCTCGGCAACTGCCGTTTCTCCTGAAGAAATCAAGGTAAGCACCGACAGAATTAATGATACCGGCAATGATATCATGGCTACTTTGGTTGTCAGCGGTAAAGGTGAGTTCTCAAACATCCGCCAGCTTGTGGCTATCGAACAACTCTATGCTACCTTCTTTGATGATTTCAGCTGGCTGCCAAATCCTAAAGCCGGAATACTCGGTTGGAACGCGCATGGTTCAGAGTTAGGCATGTCAAGCTGGACTGAAGAACAGATCGCCCATGGTTGGACCTCCATCTCAACATGGTTCTATTATCGCGACAAATTTGTGAAATTCGGCAAAGGCGGATATGGCGGCGATGCTTGCTCTCCTGCCGTTCCCGAACTCGGTAAAAACAGCAATGTCACTGTTTCTTGGTCTGCCCTTGGATATGGAACAACAAAGAATGTGAAGGAAGACCACAATATGTTCTATGTTGCTATCCTCGGTCCCGGAAAGATTGTAGACTGCAGTTCTCAGGGAGAAATGGGATACACTATGGGATATCGCGATGACAACGGCAAGAATGTCACTCTCGATGCCGTCAAATTCACATTCGATGACAATGCATGGATGATTCCGGCGCTCGACTCCACAGCCACTGTAATCTGGCAGACCCCTTCGGCTCAGTTCTCGATTAATGTTCAGGGCATGGATGGAACATCTCGCGTGGTCTTCGTTGCCGGTCCTGGCACCCTCGACAATCTCTATCAGGAACCTAACGGCAAGCAGTCGCGTATGTTTATGGACAATTTCAAAATTGTTGAAAATTAATCATAATGGAATCATTGGTCTCCGGAATAATTTCCGGAGACCTTAAGAAACTGTTTAACATATTAATACTATTTATCATGAAGAAAAAATTTTTACTCCTTTCCCTTGCTATAGCAGGAGCAGCCTCAGCAGTTAATGCACAAGAGGTTATTTTCGATTTCTCAAATCCGACAAATCTGTCCGGGCTAACTTTCGAACCGATGAATGTCTCTGAACTTCAGCAGGCAAAATATGAGAACGAAAGTGAGAAATCACCTGGCACCAAGGATCGCTGCTACCTTTCGGGTAAAAATCATGTCTTGATCATCATCGGCGAAACCATCTCTAAAGATGGCGTTTCTTTCTCATTAACAAATCCGGACAAATATAAAGATTATCCAAGATTTTTCTTCGGACTTATCGGCAAGACCTATCCCGATACTCCTACTGCCGCAGATTTTTACTGCGACCTCCGATGGTATCAGACTGAAGAAATCGAAATCTCAGCTCCAGCAGGAAAGAAAATCGATAAAATCGTAATGAACGCCAAATCGGGTGATTATCCTGCGCGGGCAAACGGACATACAAAGGTAGTGACAGAAGGTGGCACACAGACAATTTCTGATGACTTGACACTGAATGAATGGGTTGCCAATGCTGATTCAGAGATTACAAAAGTCACATACAAGGCAACTTCTGACAGCCCAACTCAAATGGCTTATTCTCTTGCTGTGACATTGTCCGACCTCAATGGAGGATCAGGGATATCATCAATAAGTGGTGATGACAACAATGCCCCTGTTGAATATTACGACCTCACAGGCGTGCGTTGCAATCCCGACAACCTCACTCCCGGAATCTACGTGATGCGCAAAGGAGCATCAGTAAAGAAAGTTTCCATTAAATAAAATAATATAAGAAGTTGTTTAATTTTAGTCCACAAAGTCGGTTGGAATTTAAAAATTTCAGCTAACTTTGTGGATTGCTATATCATTTCACAAATGAACACACGATTCCTTTTATCTCTTCTTTCTATTGCTTTCGGCCTCACATCCCTCGCGAATGCCGAAGAAATTCAGATAGGAGAAAAACAATATAAAGCCGAACGCCTCATCGAACGCAAGATAGGTCCGGGCACAACATACATTCGTCTGCGTCTCCCGGACTATCCCCTTAATGTGAATCTCGTAACTGTTGATCTTAACAATCCTTTCAACCGCATCGAAACCACAATCGCAAATGAATCGGCAAAGGGGACGGAAAGTCTCGTAACCGCAGCGCGTCGTCAGGATAGCGATGCTCATCATCCTCTTGCTGCAGCCAATGCCAATTTCTGGGTAGTCGGATCGCAGAAGGAGTATCCCCTCTATGCAGGTATCACCCGCAATGCCAATGTCAGGAATGGTAAAATGGTCACCGAATCCAACAAAAACAAAGAGAAATGGGATGGCGGCACGGAACGAACCGGTGTTGTGACTGTCTCCTACGACAAGACCTTGAATATTGATTACTGCACCCCTACCCTATGCTTCAAAAAGGCTCCCTCGGGCACTGAGAAAAACATCCAGACATGCAACAAGGGATTTCAAGCCAAAGCATATGCCATGTATAACAGCTTCTATGGTCGCGACCGCGAATTCATGCCTTATGCAGAAGGAACGGATTCCAAAGGCAACAAGCAGTATCAGCTCAAGGAAGATGTGACCGATGGCATCGAAGTGTATCTCACAATGGACGAGGGTGAGAAATGGACCGGCGGAGAGGATATCAGGTTTACGGTAAAAGAGGT
>DAWBVG010000036.1:0-8094 GCA_052279865.1 Muribaculaceae bacterium | reverse complement strand
ACTTTATACAGTCCACACTCCCGTGCCCGCAGGTCACGACTATTTCGAGGAGTCTCTCTTCGGCAAATATCTCGGTGAATATCCTGCAAAACTCGGTATCTCCTGGAATGACCTTATGAATATGGGTCGCGAGAACCCCGACACCAACGAGCGTTTCTCAATGAGCGTGTTCTGCCTCAATACCTGCCAGGAGGCTAACGGAGTTAGCTGGCTCCATGGTGAGGTTTCAAAGAAAATGTTCGCAGGTATCTGGAAAGGATATGCTCCGGAAGAGTCTCACGTTGGTTATGTCACCAACGGTGTACACATGCCGACATGGGCAGCTACTGAATGGAAGGAATTCTATAGCGAGCACCTCAACGACAATCTTTTCATGGATCAGAGCAATCCCGAAATGTGGAAGGGCATCTTCAATGTGCCCGATGAGGACATTTGGAACATGCGAATGACGATGAAGAATAAGTTCATCAACTTCGTGAAGAAAGATTTCAAGGAGAAATGGCTCAAGAACCAGGGTGATCCCACTGAGGTGATGAAGATCGTTGACAAGATCAATCCCAACGCCCTCATCATAGGTTTCGCACGTCGTTTCGCCACATACAAGCGTGCTCACCTTCTTTTCACCGATCTTGACCGTCTTGCAAAGATCGTGAACAACGATAAATACCCGGTTCAGTTCATTTTCTCAGGTAAGGCTCACCCCGCAGATGGTGCCGGTCAGGGTCTGATCAAGAGAATCACCGAGATTTCCAAGATGCCCCAGTTCTCAGGCAAGATCATTTTCCTTGAAGACTACAACATGATTGTGGCAAAACGTCTTGTTACCGGTGTTGATATCTGGTTGAATACTCCTACCCGTCCTCTTGAGGCTTCCGGAACATCCGGCGAGAAGGCAGAGATGAATGGTGTGCTCAACTTCTCAGTGCTCGACGGCTGGTGGTATGAAGGGTATCGTTTCGATGAGAAAGCCGGATGGGCACTCACCGACAAACGCACATTTACCGATCAGGCGCAGCAGGACAAACTTGATGCAGCAACTATATATTCTATGCTTGAAAATGAGATTATACCTCTCTATTTCAACAAGAACTACAAAGGCTACAGCCCCGAATGGATTCAGTATATCAAACGTTCGATCGGCAACATCGCTCCCCACTTCACAATGAAGCGTCAGCTTGACGACTATATCGCACGTTTCTACATCCCCGAGGCAAAACGCGCTGCAAAACTCGAGGCTAACGATTTTGCAAAAGCTCGTGAGATCGTGGCATGGAAAGAGGAAGTGGCTTCAAAATGGGATAGCATCCAGGTTGTTTCATCCAACTTCGATGAATCTCACACCGGCGCTTCACGCACTGGCGACAAGATCGACATCAATGTCGTGCTCGACACCAAGGGTCTTGGCGACTCCATCGGCGTTGAACTCGTTTATTACAAAGAGGAACATGGTGAGACCAAGTTCGATGGCCGTTCTGATCTCAACATTGTGAAACGCGACGGCAACCTCTACACATATGAGCTCAAAACAGCTCTCAAAGAGGCCGGCACATACCGCTATGCACTCCGCATGTATCCCAAGAACGCTGACCTGCCTCACCGTCAGGACTTCGCATACGTGCGCTGGTTTTGAATTAATGCATAATGTGTAATGTTGAATGTGCAATTGGCATCCGCCTCACTAATTAAACATTACTCATTAGAAATTAAACATTAAACAAAAGAACAGTCGATTCAATAAATCGGCTGTTCTTTTGTTATAATAGTATGGAACATATCATTTTCAAATATTTCCCCAATCTTTCGGGAGAGCAGAAGGAATCTTTTTTGAAGATGCTTGAGCTTTATCCTGAATGGAATGCAAAGATAAACGTTATTTCACGTAAAGATATTGACAATCTTGAAATAAACCATCTCCTTCATTCCCTCGCCATTGCCAAATTCATTAATTTTACCAACGGTTCGCGAGTTATGGATTTCGGCACAGGCGGCGGTTTACCCGGGCTTCCCTTGGCAGTTGTTTTCCCAAAGGTGCATTTCCATCTTATCGACCGCACCGGAAAAAAGCTCCTCGTGGCTAAGGAAATAGCAACAGCTTGCGGATTGACCAACGTTACTTTTCAGCATGGTGATGTGGCTGAATGCAAGGATAAATTTGATTTTGTAGTGAGTCGTGCAGTCATGCCGCAAGCTGATCTGCTAAAGATATGTCGTAAAAACATATCCAAGGAGCAGAATAATGCCCTCCCGAATGGACTTATCACACTAAAAGGAGGAGATATTTCTGCGGAAATGCGTACACTCGCTTCGCGCAGCGAAATCCACGACATCTCTCGATATTTCTCAGAACCCTTCTTCGATACGAAAAAGATCGCCTACACTGTTGTGATGTAGGTTTTAGACATCAGGTCTTAAGATTTAGGCTTTAAGTTTTAGAATTGTCCCTAAAGATGCTGAGAGCCAGTTGATGTCACCCAACATACAAACAAAAACTCACCAACAAACGTTAAAACTAAAAGGCATAAAACCTAACGCCTAAAACCTCCGACTATGAATATTGCGAAATTTGAATTCTCACTCTTCGGAATCAATACCTATGTAGTTTATGATCCGAAACAAAAGAAAGCTGCGATTGTTGACCCAGGGATGATCAATGAAGAGGAAGAAGAAGCTCTTTCCCGTTTCATTGATAGGAACTCTCTTGAAGTAACACATATCATCAATACCCATCTGCATATTGACCATGCCATAGGGATTGCTTATACAAAAAAGAAATACGGAGTGTCTCTGTTCGGTCATAAAGAAGATAGCTTCCTTGGGGATCGTCTACGCCAGCAGGCAGATGCTTTCGGTATAAATGAGAAAGTCGAAGATGTCTCGATCGATACATTCCTTGAAGCCGGTGACAAGATTCATATTGGCTCGGGCACATTGGAAGTCTTGCACGTTCCGGGACATTCTCCCGGCAGCATCGCGCTCTATGACAAGGATGGAGGTTTCGTAATTACTGGAGATGCTCTTTTCCAGGGTTCAGTTGGACGAACGGATCTTCCGGGAGGAAACGGAACCCAACTGATCAAAGCCATCCGTGAGAATCTTCTTCCTCTCCCCGATTCCACAGTGGTTTATCCAGGACACGGACCCGCCACCACTATAGGTCGCGAACGTGCTGCCAACCCCTTCCTTGCCGACAATCCCCACTACCGTCTGAAATAAACTCCTCACGTGGATAGTACTTCCACAACGATTCTGCAACTATATCTTAGGAAGCAATGTTGTCTCTCTCATAAATGAGTCTTGCTTCTTATACTTCACCTGTCATGAGTGAACACGACCTTATAATACAATTGAAAAACGATGATCGGCATGCATTTGATAAGATATATGAAATGTATGCCAGAAAGCTCATGTCATATTGCCTCACATATGTCAGGATTAACGAAGATGCAGAGGAAATCATCCAGGATATCTTCATATCGCTTTGGAAAAACAGGCATTCTATTCAGAACACGGATTCTCTTTTCCCTTTTCTGTCAGCAGCTTTAAGAAACAGTATCCTTTACTATTTCCGAAGAAAGCTCAACAGTCCTATATACGAAGAATATGTATCTCTTCGGGATGATAAACATCCTGTGGATGATCGCGCAAACATAGAATACGAAGAATTCAGAAAAATTATTCTTTCTGAAATAAATGATCTCCCTCGTTCGCAACGTGATGCGATAATTCTCTCCAAATTCAAGGGGTTATCTAACAAAGAGATTGCTGCTGAGCTTGATCTCAACATACAGACAGTGAAAAATGCCCTTTCCGTCGGGTTGAAAAATCTGCGCAAAAAGCTGTCACGCTATCCCGAGATCTTTCCCCTTACTGCCATATTTATATATTCCGCAGATATCCAATCCATCATATAAACCTATGAACTGTCTAAACTTCAAGTCATGAATGATCTATTCGATAAACTCATAAACGATCAACTCTCCCCCTCTGAGTTAAAAGAACTCAGAGAACGCTTCAATGCGTCTTCCGATGAGGAGTTGACAACACTTCTCCTCAACGGAGATATGAATGCCTCAAATCAAGAATATATCTCCCGAGAAATTATTGATGAGACAAAATCGCGTATTGACAGCCAGCTCTTCGGAACCTCCTGTCATAAAAAGACAAAACCATTCAAGAAGGTTATGCTTATCGCGGCTTCCGTTCTTGTGCCTCTGATAATGATAGGTGCGATATGGTGGTATGGAGAAACCAATTCTAAGGTTGAGACCGGAATATGCACCATAACCACAGCCCTGAATGAAACATCCTCCCTCATGCTTCCTGACGGCACATCCGTAAAAATAAATGGAAACTCAACCTTCTCTTTCCCCTCCGGTTTCCAAAAAGACAGTCGAGAAGTTTCTTTCAACGGTGAGGCATATTTTGAAGTGGCAAAAGATGCCAACGCGCCTTTCATCATTTTTACTCCCTCAATTACTATAACCGTGAAAGGCACAGCATTTAATCTTCTCTCACGTACCGGAGCAAAATATTCCGAACTTTCTCTCGACAACGGAACTGTCTCCATGACCCGCAAAGACTCCGAAAAAATAATTGATGTCGCACCCAAGACAAAGATAATAATTGACAATGCCACCGGAGAAGTTATTGTAAAGCCCATAGACTCTCTGCAAAACTCTTCTTCCTGGACATCAAAAGAGATATATTTCGACAACGTCACTCCCGAGTATCTCATCGATCGTCTTGAACAGACATATTCAACCACTCTTGATCCGGAAATAAAAGGCATGATCGATGAAAACTTCATTGGAGCCCTCCCATCCAACGATCTTGATGAAGCCCTCAGGATCCTCCGTCGCATCTATTCGAAATAGACTTCGATACCCCAAATCTACCGTATTTTTTCTGCCTAAATCCACATTGTGCTGAAGGTGCAAGCCCGAAGTCCTCCAAATCCAAGCAAGCCCGCAATTTTCCAAATCCGGATTTCCACCTTATTATCGGCGCTGAGAGCCATCCGCTCTCGGCGCCTTCATTTTTATGTTTAAAAACACAAACATATTATAGTACCATCATCCAATAATTGCAACTATAAATAAAAAAACGTTAACTAATCTCAATTTTCATGAAACAGCGATGTTTTTCCAAACACACTTTGCTGCTTATTCTGATTGCTCTATCTGTTAATTTTGCCGCCATCGCGGCGAATTTTCCGAAAGTTTCTCTGAATGTCAGCGATGTTCCGATGGAACAAGTTCTTAAAAAGATTGAGCAGCAAACAGATTTCCGCTTTTCATTCAAGGAATCCGCCCTCAGCGGACTACCTCCGGTATCGATGAAATGCAAGAATCAGATGCTCGATAAAGTGCTCAACAAACTTTTTGAGAAAACCGGCATGACTTATGAGGTCATGAATTCAAGATCTATTGTGATTGTACCTCGTGCCAAGAGAACACGAGTAGAATCCAATAAATCTGGAGGCAAAGCCATCACAGGCACTGTTACCGACAAAACCGGTGAACCGTTAATCGGCGTTACCGTTATGGCAAAAGGTTCCACCAATGGTGCCGTCACCGATATTGACGGAAATTTTACTTTATCGCACGTTAACCCCGGGCAAGAGATAACCCTATCTTATGTGGGCTACAATCCTACATCATTCAAGATAGGGAATGCCGACAGGTATGATATCTCCATGACTGAAAGCTCAGAACTTCTTGACGAGGTTGTGGTTGTGGGTTACGGTGCGCAGAAAAAAGTAAATCTTACCGGAGCTGTATCCACTGTTTCTCAAGAAGATTTGAAAGACCGTCCTATCGATAACCTTGGTCGTCAGCTCCAGGGTATGGTACCTAACCTTAATGTCACCCTCCAGTCGGGACAACCGGGTGCAGGAGCCACACTTAATGTGCGAGGCACAACATCACCTAACGGAGGCAGTCCGCTTGTACTTATCGATGGCGTCGAAGGTGATCTCAGTCGCATCAACTCCAATGATGTGGAAAGCATCTCCGTGCTTAAGGATGCTGCCTCGGCTGCTATCTATGGAGCACGCGCAGCATTCGGCGTTATCCTCATCACCACTAAATCCGGTAAGAAAGATCAGAAACCCACGGTCTCCTACAGCGGCAGCTATTCCTTCTCGACACCCACCACCTCTACCGATTTCGAAACAAGAGGATATTATTCTGCAAAAATCGCTGACCTCTTCCTCTCCACATTGCAGAATACCCCTTACACTTCTTATACTGATGAGGAATATCAGATGCTATGGGATCGTCGCAACGACAAAACGGAGAATCCTGAACGCCCCTGGGTAATCACACAAATGAAAAACGGCAGAAAACAATACCTCTATCTTGCAAATTTTGACTGGTATAATTATATGTACGATAATTCACGCCCTGCATGGGATCATAATCTTAGTGTTACGGGAGGTGTAAAATCATTCAAATACATGATCTCCGGTCGCTATTACGAACAAAAGGGTGTAAATCGCGTGCAGCCTGATAAATTCAAATCCTATAACACTCGCGTCAAGCTCTCCGTGGACATCCTTCCTAACCTTACTCTCTCCAACAATACAAAATTCTTCTATTCCGAATATTCTTATAAAGGATATGACACGGGAAACAACGGTGAATACTACAACTTTCGCCGCCCGACTCTCCATGCCTTGGCATCAATGGTTCCAGTTAATCCCGATGGCACAGCAGTGAGCCATACCTCCGCAACCAATTCTTCGGCACATTATCTTATGGATGGTTATAATGCCGTGATTCAAAAAGGTAAGACCGGAGGTCACAACAAAACGCGTGAACTCTCAACCATGTTCGAACTATCCTATAAAATAACCCCGAACCTGAATCTGAAGGCTGATTTCAGCTACACATACAGTAACCTCCGTAACGACTTCCGAAGCGTGCCCGTGGAGTATTCTCAGTATCCGGGCATAATAGCCAAAGAAGCTGAAAGCGGTGCGCACTCAAATGCATATAAGGAAACTGTTTACGACAGAAACTATTACGTAGCTGATGTTTATGCATCTTACGACAATTGTTGGAAGGATGTTCACAACTTCTCGGGAATTGTCGGTTACAATTACGAAGCCAAATATGCAAAAGATCTGACAACTAAAAATACCGGTCTTCTCTCAGAAGACCTATCCGATTTCAATCTGGCAAAAGGTACAGACAATTTTGAAATAAAAGGTGGTAAGAACGAATACGCCATCATGGGGTTCTTCTACAGACTTAACTATAATTATGATGGTCGATATCTGTTGGAGGTGAATGGTCGATATGACGGCACTTCGCGCTTTCCACGCGGCAAGCGTTTCGGTTTCTTCCCATCGTTTTCTGCGGGCTATCGCATAAGTGAGGAGAACTACTTTGAACCTCTCCGCAGCACTATAAGCAACCTCAAGATACGCGCATCTTACGGATCTTTAGGCAATCAGCAGATTGGATATTACGACTTCATCCAGACAATCAACACAGGCGGCAATATGTCGGGATACTCGTTCAACGGCACAAGTCTCGGACAACACGCCGTGGTTTCGGATCCCGTCTCCGGAGATCAGACATGGGAGAAAGTTGAGACTACCAATGTGGGTCTTGATTTGGGATTTTTCAATAATCGTCTGAATTTCACCGGTGAGCTTTACATCCGCGATGTTAAAGGTATTCTTGCGCAAGGGAAATCCCTCCCCTCCCTATATGGAGCCTCCGAGCCTCAAGTCAACGCCAACAATATGCGCACAAGAGGATATGAAGCCGTTCTCAGCTGGGATGATTCTTTCAGACTTGGCGGTAAGCCTTTCACATATGGGGTATCGGTATCTTTTTCCGGATATGAATCGGAATATACCAAATGCGACAATCCATCCGGCTTGCTCTCTGATCCCTATGTAGGGAAGAAAACCGGTGAAATATGGGGCTACCGCATTGATGGTCTTTTCAAAAACGATGAAGAGGCAGCCGCCTATGCTGCCAACCTTGACCTTACAACAGTGATGAAAGGTTGCTACAATGCTACCGGAGCATATGGCATCGGTGTTCGAGGCGGTGATCCCAAATATCTTGACCTCAACGG
>DAWBVG010000035.1:0-7344 GCA_052279865.1 Muribaculaceae bacterium | reverse complement strand
GACAATTCTTCTCTTCTGCGGGGAGAGATGACGTAGCGATGCTTTTCTATGCTGGACACGGACTTCTTGACAAAGATCTTGAATACTATCTTGCCACATCGAACGTAGATTTCAGCAATCCTTTCAACGGCGGTGTGCATTACGATAACTTTGTCGGCACCCTTGATGGCATTTCACCACTAAAGAAATATTGTTTTATTGACGCCTGCCATTCGGGTGAAATATCCAAAGATGATTACATTGCGCAGAATACAGAGTCTTCCGGTTTTTCAAAGGGATATATTGTATTCCGCGGTGTTTCCGGGCTTAAGGCACGCAAGCGCGACATAGAGAACGTTAACGCATTGTTATCGGAAATGTTCACAGATCTGCGCTGGGGTGTGGGAGCGACTGTAATCTCGAGTGCAGCCGGCTCCGAATTTGCAATAGAGGGTGATGAATGGGGAAACGGACTCTTCACATATTGTCTGAAAGAAACCGCTAACAATGCCGAGACAGACCGCAATGGAGACGGAAATATTTCTGCCGAAGAATGGCTGAAAGCCGCCTCTATCAAAGTCAAGGAGCTATCTGAAGGTCATCAGAGTCCTAATCTGCGCAGTGATAACTACCATTCATCATTAATAATATCAAGCACAAAGAAGAAATGAACAGTTTTAAAAGAATAATAACAGCTGCATTGGTGTTTTGCATCTCATTTGTTTGCATTGCCGACATCACAGAGTGTGATGATGTGGTGAGATCCGATGAATGGAGCGCAATGCTGAAGAGTCTTTACGCAGCAAAGACCAAAGCCGACCGTAAGGAAGCCATGAAATGGTTTAAAGAAGCAGATGAAATCCATCAGATGAAACAGCTTGAAAGCTCTCTAAAAAAATTCGATAAAAAGAAAGCCACAGCCAAAGAGTGTCGCGTATTGACAAAACAACTTTATTGGGCGCTTGATGGAAATTTCCGAAGAGAAGCCATGGAAATAGCCGAAGAAGGTTACAAGAAGAAAGACCCCTTCTGCTCCAATATCTATGGCGTATATTGCTATCTCAACGGCAATCTAAAAAAGGCTCTTGATGCCTTCTCAACTGCAGCAAGTGCCCTATATTTGCCCGGAGTGCATAATTTCGCTGCCATGATAGCAATGGCAGGAAATGTGGAGAACGGCACTGAACTTGCCAGATCGTATCTGGAATTAATCAATACTTTTGATTCAAACTATCTGATTGACGAATATATCTATTCCCGCGAAGGACAAGGTCGCCTTTACAACTGGAAGGCAAAACGCGAAATGATAGAGGGGAAATTTTTGAGGGAGCTTTACGGCAACAGACTGCCTTAAAGCCCCCTCATCATATAGATTGCACTCGAAGGTCGTGCTAAGCGATAATCAAGATTGTCTTTTGGCTCTCCACACCATTAGCGTCAAAAGAACCGACATCGCAGCCGCTCCTATCCAAAACCAGTTGACATACGTGAAATCATAAACTTCAACGCCATCAACAACGGCCTTGTTTCCCTGAATCAGAATTCCATTCATAATATCCTGAAGACCCGCGCCCAGATATGATGCAATTCCCACGATTCCCAATGCCGCACCGGACGCATTCCTTGGTGCAATATCCACTGCCATCAATCCTCCAAGAAAACAGATCAATACACCTATCGCCATTCCGAACATCACCATTGCCAAGGCATCGATCCAGAAATGCACTCCAGGATAAAGTAAAAACAACGAAAGTGCGCCAACATTCATCAGTCCAAAAATTAGAGCCGGAATGTTTCGGTTGCCTTTGAAGATTCTGTCGGAAATAACACCGGAACATATCGTTCCGATTATCCCGCACACCGAACTGATGGAGATGATAAAGCTTGCATCGAGAGTGTCATATCCTTTCTGTGCCTGCAGATAGAAAACACCCCAGCTGTTTACCGCATATCGACTTATATACATGAACGCACTTGACAAAGCCAAGATCCATATTGCTGGCATCAGCAAAGCTCTCTTCTGAGCCTTGTTGAAATCCTCCTTAGATTCTTGCAATTCCTCTTTTGCCCCTTTCTTTCCTCCGGGGGCATAGAAACCACAACTTTCTGGAGAATCATGCACAAAACGCCATATTATCAAAGATCCGATTATACCTATGGCAGCCGCCCCCATGAATCCGTAGCGCCAGCCCATTGCTCCGACAAGCGATGCCACCGCAATAAAAGTGAACGCTTCTCCCATATTGTGGCTTGCAGACCAAAATCCATAAAACGAACCTCTCTGTTTGTCGGAGAACCAGCGAGACAGCCCTACGACACAAGGCGCCGCACCCATAGATTGAGCCCAGCCGTTTACACCCCACAGTATAGCAAACAGTATAAATGAATTGGTGAATCCAAGCAGAAGGTTCACAATTGCCGAAATCAAAAGACCGGCAGACATAAATCTGCGGATATTGCTGCGGTCGGCAAGAAAACCATTGGTAAACTTGCCGATTGCATAAGTGAAGAAAAGCACAGAACCTATTATTCCCAATTCTATTTCTGAGAAAATACCTTCCTCCACAATCGGCTTTTTGACCACGTTTAGACTTAGTCTACACACGTAATAGAGTCCATACCCAAGAGTAGAGGCAAGGAAAGTGGACCATTGCAAACGACGAAATCTTGTCTTATCATCTTCGGGAGAAATCAAATTGCCTACACCGGCACTGACACTGAAATAGTTTATTATTGAATTGATCATTCGTCATTAAACATTTAACATTACACATTATTACTCGTGAAGTCCCTGTGAACGCAAATATTCCAATAGCAGTGCAGGTCGGTCAGTCTGAATGAGGGAGGCTCCTCGTTTGATGATCCATCCCCAGCTCTTATCTATTTCACCCTGCTCCACCGCGCGGTCATCATGATGACCGCCACAAAGCTCGGGCCATAATGAATTGATGAAAATCCTTGATTGTCCTTTTCGAACCAGATTAATTAACGATAATACTTTTTCATCATCACTATCAAAAACTAATTCAAACAAAGCTGGGGCGTTCTTCTGTTGATACTCTCTTATAACAAATTCCGCACGCTCACCTGTCAATTTAATTACAGGCATAAAAAGCATTCTTTTTAATGCTATCGGTTTTTCTGATTTAACAATATCATATGGTTTATCAGCTTTTATTATACATTGTTCAACAGTCCCTGTTCTCTCAAGAATCTTATACACATCATCAAAATAATCATAGCCTTTATCTATGTTCACAAGAATCTTTCCCTTCGCAAGATTCATAGCTTCTTCCAGTGTTGGCACTGTATGATAAGTACGATGACCAGCTCCATTTCGAAGTTTAAGTCTTTTAATCTCTTCAAGTGTGTAGTCACTTGGAGAGCCTTTACCGGTAGTTGTTCTATCTATTAGCTTGTCATGCATCAAAATAAGATGTCCATCTTTAGTTTTTTTAAGATCTATCTCTACCATGTCAACCCCCAAATCAATACAATTCTGTATTGATTGCAATGAATTTTCTGGAGCATTACGCCAATCTCCCCGATGCGAAACAACAAATATTTTATTTGAATTCAGGTCATTCAATTGACTTAAAAGGGTGTCGGTTCTTAATTGTCCATATAAAGTTGTTGATATCGTTGCAATTATAAAAAATATAGTATACCTCATAACAATCATTTTTAATAAAATTCACCTAATTAAATAATCAAGAGGATGTTATATACAAAACACCCTCTTGATAAAAATATACTTAAAGTGTGTCTTATTTATCTGAATATCCCGGATTCTGTGTGAAATTAGGACACAAATCCATCTCTGTTTTGGGAATAGGATACAAATAATCATTCTTAGTTATTGTAATACCTATTTTTTTCATCGCTTCTTCTGCTGTTCCTGTTCTGATTAAATCAAACCATCGATGCATTTCAAGAGGGAATTCAAGCCTGCGCTCCAAAAGGATTGCTTCACGCAACGATGATTGTGATGAAAATTCATTTTCATCATATGTCTCCGCACCGCTTCTACCTCTGACCTCATTTAAATATTTCAATGCCTTTACACTATTATCAAATGAAATTTCGTTGAGAGTCTCAGCATACATGAGCAAAACATCTGCATATCTAAGAATCGGATAGTCATATCCTACATTTTTAGTAGTAGGATCGAATGTGTCATAAAATTTGACAACTGGCGTATTATCTTTGTCAAGATTACGAGTGTCAAGAAGTCCTTTACGCTTATCGCTACTTGCATAAGCATTCTTAAGATTAGTATCAATAACGGCAGCATTTTTGAATGCATCGTTAAAACCATGTCCCTCGCCAATTACCGACTTGGAATAATGAATTACAAATATCATCTCATTATTCAGTTTATTATCCTGACTGAAAACAGCCGTAACATCAGGTAGCAATTCATACACACCCTTAAACTCATCCGACATCACACGCTCAAGTGTTGTTTTGCAATCATCCCACAACCCCTGTGTCAGATAAACCTTCGCAAGCAATGTCAAAGCTGCTCCTGATGTGGCACGCCCCTTTTGAGTAGTTGGATATGATTTGGGCAAACAATTAGAAGCCGCCAAAAGATCATCCTTTATAAATTGATATACCCTATTCGCATCATCGCGCACGGCACTTATGGATTCATCGATAGAAAGCTGCTTTTCCACAATTGGCACATCGCCATAAAACCGCACAAGATTGAAATACATCAATGCCCTTATAAAACGAGCTTCCCCCTCATACTGGGCTCGGTTTGCAGGATTGGTACAAACATTAATATTTTCAAGGGCTGCATTGCAACGCATGATTGTATGATATGAATATTGCCACACTCCAGTAATAGCAGCATTATCTGCACCTGCAGTAAACTTGTCGATATTATAATCTCTTCCTGCATTTCCACCAGGATTCTGATCTTCCACATTATCAGAACGGACCTCAGCCATAGTAATCATGAAATTTGAATACAAACTCGATTTCTGCAAGTTACCATAACATGAGTTTATCACGTTCTCAATATCGCTATCATTACGATAAAAATTACCTGTTGATGCTTGCGATTTCGGTTTTTGATCAAGAAAATCATTGCATGAACTCAGCAATATGCTCAATGCAACTGCAATTATAAAAATATATTTGTTCTTCATTTTATGAGACTTTTATAGGAAAGATTGTTAAAAACTTACATTCAAACCGAACACGTAAGATTTTGCAACAGGATATGTTCCATAATCTACACCGGGTGTAAGTGGATTGGAATTATTAGACACCTCTGGATTATAACCGCTATACTTTGTAAACGTAAATGGATTGAAAGCAGTAAAATAAAAACGCACGTTTTCCATACCAATCTTATTAATCCATTTTTTAGGTAAAGTCACTCCAAATGTGATATCCCGAATACGCAAATATGAACCATCCTCAATATGCCATGTTGAAATTGTTCCATTCTTTCCTGTTGCGCTACGATTCGCTTGAACAACCTTTCCGTTACCGGGATTATCAACATCTATAAAGCGATCCAACGCATCTGTCATACAGTTGATAGAACCCTCCATATTGTCAATGTAACGTTTAAGAATATTGGCAACTTTGTTACCATAGGTTCCTTGCAGAGAAACATTCAGATCAAACCACTTATAATTCATTTGAGTAGAATATCCATATGTGAATTTAGGAGCATAATTACCGGTTATAACCTTGTCATCATCAGTAATAACTCCATCGCCATTTTGATCCACATACTTGAAGTCGCCTACTTTTGCACCCGCCACATAAGCAATCCTACTATCATTACGGTCTGCTGCAATCCTGAGTTCCTCCTCATTCATGAATATACCATCCGTAACAAGTGTATAATAATTACCGATCGACTCCCCTACTCTGGTTACATAATACAGAACACTATTGTTTATTGTAACAATTTCATTTACTCCGCCAAGATCTTTAACCTTATTGCGATTAAGAGCAAAATTCAAGCTATTGTTCCACTGAAAATCACCCCACTTATTACGAGTTGAGAGCGTAATTTCCACACCCTTGTTATTAACTTTGCCTCGATTCTGTAATGCTGTTGAGAAACCTGAGATATAAGGCACAGGCACATCTAACAACATATCCGATGTATTACTATTATATAAATCCACTTCCAAACGTAACATATTGAACAAGCCAAGTTCAAAACCGATATTTGTCATAGATGTTTTCTCCCATCCCAGATCAGGATTAGCAAAGGAAGAAGGATATAAACCAGCAACAAGATTACCGTCTCCAGAACCTAAGACATAACCGTCTTGTGCCAATAGGGAATAATATTCATAATTACCAATACTAAAATTTCCTGACACACCGTAACTTGCACGTATCTTCAGAGCATCCAGCCAAGTCTGGTCTTTAAGAAATTTTTCCTCCGACAAATACCATCCTGCTGATACAGACGGGAAATAACCCCAACGGTTGTCAGGACCAAAACGTGATGACCCATCAGTTCGAATAGAAGCTGACAACAAATATCTATTGTCGTAATTATACTGAGCACGAGCAAACACCGATGCTAAAGTCCATGTTTCCGTTGAAGAATCCCAAGAAGTTGCAACTGTTGAAGCATTCAAAGTATGCACAAGATCATTGGGATAGCCGTTACCGGTAATACGGCTTGCATCAAGAGTCTCCTTCTGCAGAGACTGACCAATTACAGCTGATAAGTTATGAACATTATTTATTCGTTTGTTATATGAAAGTGTATTTTCCCACGTCCAGCTCAAATTGTCTTTTGTTCGAACCGTACCCTCAGGATTTGATGGTGGCACTTTATTTGTAGAAGATGGCAATATTGACGGACGATATATCTCGCGACGGAAACTATTCCAAGTAGTGCTAAACTCTGTTTTAAAATTAAGATCAGGTATTATCTCCCAATTGAAATATGCCTTTCCCATAACTTTATTACGTTTCATTCTGTCCTCCCGTTCATTTGCTATTGCAACAGGATTAAGAACTGCCTGCTGTTTATGACTCCAGTTATAGTTTTCGAAATTATAACTTCCGTCTTCGTTATATACCGGAAATATAGGGGCTGCTGCAAGCGCCGAAGCGACAACCGTCTCTTTTGAGAATCGATCTTCTGTCGGAACAATATCATACAGCATATGAGCGATACTGGTATTAACACCAAAACGAACTTTATTATACTTTACATTAATATTGGCACGACCTCCAAATGTTTCTTGCCCAGTTCCTATTACAATACCATTCTCCTTGGCATAATTACCCGAAATAAAATAGTCTACCCCTTTAGATCCACCATTTACGGATAAAGAATGTTTTGTTGTTATACCTGTCTCTTATACACAT
>DAWBVG010000034.1:0-1362 GCA_052279865.1 Muribaculaceae bacterium | reverse complement strand
TGTCAGTCCTCAAGGATGCGGCTTCGGCTGCTATTTATGGCTCCCGTGCCGCCAATGGCGTCATCCTCATCACAACCAAGAAAGGTAGCGAGGGTCAGGCAAAAGTCAACTACAGCGGTTATGTATCATTTGAATCGGTACGTAAGACCATTACGCCGGTGAGCAATTATGCCGACTACATGGAGCTTGTAAATGAAGGGTATTATAACACATATGGTCAGAAAAACTATATTTTCTCCGATGCCAGCATAACCGAATGGCGTGAGAATTCCGGAAGGGATCCTTTGAAGTATCCTAATACAAACTGGTTTGACGAGACTTTCAAGAATGCAGTCTCTACCAATCACAACATTTCAGTGAGTGGCGGCACAAAAAAGACGCATTATTTTGCTTCTTTCGGTTTCCTCTACAACCCCGGCGTTATGCCCAATTCTGCATATAAACGTTTCAGCGCACGTGTGAATGTCAATACCGATATCAAGCCATGGCTCACTCTCGGGATCAATGCCAGCGGTTACCGGAGCACCACCGAGCCGGGAGCGGCCCAACAGGGCAACCTATTCAACAGCGCTTCCGCCACATCGCCTGGGGTGGTGTTTCAGTCCCCCGACGGAAGGTTCGGTGCAGCCAACAATTCTGAGGATGACCCTCAGATGAGAAGTATCATCGGCGCTGCCTATTCGCGCGACGGTGACACGAAGAAAACTAATGTCCGTGTGCAGTTCTCGGGAACCATTCGCCCTTTTAAGGGTTTGTCGATTGTGGGAAACTACAACTTCTCCCTGCTCGACAGCGACTCCCGAGACAAACCCCATTGGCTCGAATACTGGAACTTCAAGGATGATGTGGTTGTATCCAACAACATCGGTCGCAGCAATGTCTCCTATTCCAACGGCAAGACTGAACGTTATTTCTGGGATGTTGTGGCGCACTATGACGCTAAATTCTGGGATAAGTTCCAACTCAATGTAATGGTGGGTGCAAGCCGCGAACTATATCGCGCAAAATCGTTTACTGCAAAGGGGTGGGATCTTGTAGACATAGATTTATGGGCACTCGATGCTGCCACAAGTTCCGATGCTGAAAATTCCGGATCTACATCAGAATGGGCGATGAGCAGCTATTTCGGACGTATCAATCTTAACTGGGATGAGCGTTATCTGTTTGAATTCAACCTGCGACGCGACGGATCGAGCCGTTTCCGTCAAAAAAACCGTTGGGGAACTTTCCCCTCCGTTTCAGCGGGCTGGCGTCTGGATCAGGAGAGTTTTATGAGCTCTCTTGTGGATAAAGGTCTGAATGCATTAAAGATCAGGGCTTCGTATGGCGAACTTGGTAACAATGCAATCGGAAACTATGATA
>DAWBVG010000033.1:0-3077 GCA_052279865.1 Muribaculaceae bacterium | reverse complement strand
TCATAGGAGACGTTCAAAGCCTACTCCTGGCAAGGGTCGTAGCCCTTAAAGCCGGTGAATTGAAAGCATCCAACTCCGATTTCTTTGATTTTGAAGAGATAACTGAAGAAAATAGCAATAGCAAATGGTCACTTACCTTTCCGCGAGGACATTCAGAAGAAGATGAATTCTTTTATTCATACAAGGTTAATCCGCAAGGGCTGATCGACCAGTTGCTGTTGGTAGCATCAACATCCGACCATGAGCTTGCCCTGACCCTCGGCTATACGTATCCGGGAAAGGGTTTTGATCTCAACATCATCTTCAATCAGGATTTAAAACAAAAATTCGATGCTACCGTTGAATTCGGCGACACCCAATGGGGAACTAAAGCTCCGGCTCCGCTGAATTTGAATTCTAAATATACCCAAGTAGGGATAAAACAGTTCCTCAAATCCTTCTAACAATAAGCACCGCTCCCGCTCCAACATTAACAACAATGCCGCATCGCTTAAGAACATACTGTCTGTATTTGACTCTGGTCCTCTTTCTGATTGGAGGATCAGTCACTGCGGATGCACAGAAAAGAAAGGCCGCAACAAAAGCCAAGACCGAACAGAAAAACACAACTTCATCTCGTTCTAAATCTAAAAGCAGCTCTAAATCAAAAAACACAAGCTCCAAATCTTCAAAATCCAAGACTTCGGCAAAAGCGTCAACTAAAAAGAGAACCGCTCCCGAGACCTCGGCTGAAGCGAAACGCCGTCAGGCTGAGACTCAAAAAGAGATTGCTCGCACCAAAGAGGAATTGAAACGCAATGAAGCCGAAGTGAAAAAAGGATTAAGCGAGTTGAATCGGTTGAACGCAGATATCGCGACAGGAAAGAATCTTGTGGCAAAGGCAACAATGCAGGTTCAACAGCTTGACTCACGAATTTCAGGACTTGAGGCAGAGATTTCGGTTTCTGAAGCAAAACTGAAAAAAATGAAGGAAGATTATCTGAACTCTGTAAAAAAGATTAGAGGGAAAAGAACATCCAACTCTACTCTCGCCTTTATCTTCTCTTCAAAAAATTTCAGCCAGGCAATGCGGCGTATGCGCTATCTTAAGCAAGTGTCGGCATGGCGCAGCAAAAAATCTGAAGAAATTTCCGCATCCGTAAAGGAATTAACAAATCAGAAGGAACTCCTCGTGCAGTCTCGTCGCGAAAAAGATGTTGCCCTTTCGCGTCAGATTGCCGCACAGAATCAATTAAACACCCAATATCAACGACAGGATGCTGTTGTTGGCGAACTCCGTCGAAATGGACAGGCACTCCAGTCTCACCTTGCAAAGAAACAGCAGGAAGCGAATGCCCTTAAAAGCAGGATAGCAGCTTTGATTGCAGAGGAGAACAGGAAAGCTGAAGAAGCACGCAGAGCGGAAGAAGCAAGAAAAGCTGCGGAAGAGGCAAGACTGGCGGAAGAAGCGCGTAAAGCCGAAGAGGCAAAACTTCTTGCCGAACAAACAGAAATGGCGCAACCGGAAGAAAAACAGGATAATAAAAAAGAGAAGAAACAGACAAAAAACAAACAGTCGGATAAGCAGAAAGATAAAAAAAGCAAGCAGGATTATGCCGAGGCTCGTAAACGCAAGCCGCGCGGAAGCAAGCCGTCTGCGTCCGATGCTTCTGCCTCTCCCAACGTCAACAAGAATGCTTCGGCAAATGCATCAGCATCACAAGCGGGTAATTTCGCTGCGATGCGTGGATCATTGCCGCGTCCTGTTTCCGGTGCATTCCGCGTTACAAGCCAATTCGGACGCCACTCTCTTCCTGAATTGCCGGATGTGATGTATGATAATCCGGGTATTGATGCCGAGACAACAGCCGGTGCCTCTGCGCAGGCTGTTTACGGAGGTAAAGTATCAGGTGTGTATGTAATTCCCGGTTTTTCAACGGTAGTGATCGTAAATCACGGCAACTACTATACTGTTTACGGCAATATATCCGCTCCTGCAGTCAAGGTAGGAGATGTAGTAAAACAGGGTCAGGCACTTGGTCGTCTTGCCCCAGATGAAGAAGATCCTTCCCATTCCTCAATTCATTTTGAAGTGTGGAAGAACCGTGATAAGTTAAATCCCCTTGACTGGATAAGATGATTTTCTATTAACGATAACGATGATAACCCTAAAGAAATATTCCCCCGAATTTAAACCTCAATGGGATAATTTCGTAAGAGAATCAAGAAATGCGACTTTCCTGTTTCTCCGTGATTACATGGATTATCATTCCGACAGGTTCCGTGATTCTTCATGGATGGCATATAAAGGAGGAAAGATTGCGGCTATACTTCCTGCCAATGTCACTGACGATAGTATCTTGCATTCGCATCAGGGGTTGACCTACGGTGGCTGGATCCTTCCTCAACGCCATATTGATGGCGCAGACGTGCTCGATATATTCAACGCGGCAATAATGCAATGGAAAGAAGAGGGCTATGTTGCGCTCGACTACAAACCGCTCCCTTACATATATGCCTCACGTCCTTCTCAGGAAGATGAATACGCCCTTTTCAGGCTTGGAGCAGCAAGAGTGGAATGTAATCTCTCCACTGCAATTCCCCTCTCCAAAGAATGCGCATACAATAAATTGAGACGCAGGGCACTCTCCAGAACCTCCTCGCTGCAATTCACCATCACTGAATGTGAGGATGCAGGTCCTTTAATGAAAATGGTATCGGATTGTCTTCGCGACAGACACGGTGCCGCCCCGGTTCACTCACTTTCGGAGATGCAGTTACTTAAAAACCGCTTCTCGAAAGAAATCAAATTCTGGTTGCTTGAAATGGAAGGAGAACCCCAAGCTGCAGTATGTGTCTACGACACCGGTATTGTCGCCCACGCGCAATATATTGCCACAACACCCTATGGTCGCGAACAGAATCTTCTTACTCCTCTTTTCCACCATCTAATCACCGTTGAATACGCCCCTCGCGCCTATTTCGACTTCGGCACCAGCAATGAAGACCATGGAAACTATCTGAACGAAGGACTCCTCCGACAGAAAGCCTCCTACGGCGCAACCGGAGTAGCATACAATCTGTCTCTTATACACATC
>DAWBVG010000032.1:0-7650 GCA_052279865.1 Muribaculaceae bacterium | reverse complement strand
CGTCTATATCAAAACTAAAATAATAAAAATTGTTAACAAGACCTTTTTTCGTGCTTCAGTTGCAAGCAACAGCAGCTACGACAGGAGGCACCCATCAAATAAAAAAAGTCTGCGATGACAAAGAATCATCGCAGACTTTTTATTTATAAATTCATCTGATCTTTAGGGGAAGGAGTAGCCTTCTGTGCGGAAATTGCGATTCTTCGGTTTTCCGTAGCATGTAATGTTTGGTATCTGCGAGCGAGAGCCGGTGAACGATTCAGAAGCATAGCATGTAATGTCGCCGGTGCCGTTAGCATGGGCATCAACATTCTTTGCAATCATGTTCTTGGCATAAATATCACCTGTGCCCGATACGGAATAGCTTGCAGTTTCTGCTGTTCCTGTCAGATTCATATCACCTGTTCCGGAAATGGATGCTGACAGTTTGGCAACTCCATCAAGCTTCGCACTGATATCACCGGTGCCTGAAATACTGAAACGGGCATTAGTGACTTTTCCGCCTATTGCCATATCTCCGGTACCGGAGATGCTCACTTTCAAATAATCACCTGAAAAAATTGGAAGCGAGAAATCGCTTGTTCCTGAAACAGAAAGCGACAATGATTTAGATCTGATGGATCCTTGAAACTTAATATCGCCCGTGCCTGATGATTTCACACTTTCAATGTCTTTCATCGTGACATATACAACCAAATCGCAATTGCTGACGTTCACTCCTTTTTCTCCATCACCGAGATTAATTACGAGTGTGCCACCCTGATTTTTCAGTTTGCAATAAGGTATGAGATTGTCAGAACCTTTCACTGTTACTTTGTTGTGTTTACCCTGAGTAATCACAACATCCTGAACACTGTTAAGATTTATAGAAGAAAAGGTTCCCATATCATAAGACTTGGACACAATCTTCCCTGAAGGAATAATCCTATTCCCTGAATTGAGAATCTTTGTTTTACCATTGGCATCAACTGAAATGCACCCGGTTGCGCAAATCAGCGACAGCGTTGCAAGAGCAACAATGAATGAGCGTTTAAAAAGTTTCATATATTTAATTTTATTACCAGATAATCACGCGCTCGGCTTCCGGACGGAACATAGGATCTCCTTCTGTGATTCCAAATGCTTCAAAGAAAGGAGCGATGTTACGCAGAGACACGTTCACTCGGTTGATACCCAGAGAGTGGGGGTCGCCGGTTGTCAGCGAACGAATTTCTTCCGGACGTATATTGTTTGCCCAGAGGTTTGCATAATTCATATAGAAAACCTGCATGGGATCAAAACCATCTATCTTTGCATCGGCAGATGTCACATCTACACCTTTCTTCTTCTGGGAATCAAGGAATGCTGTGCGGGCGATACGAAGACCACCCTGATCCGCGATATTCTCACCAAGAGTATAAGCACCGTTTGCATTAAGTCCCGGCAGAACCTCAACAGCATCAAACTGCTTTACAAGACCCTGGGTAAGACCAGCAAATGCCTGTGCATCTTCTGGTGTCCACCAGTTCACCATATTGCCGTTTGCATCGAAATTACATCCCTGGTCATCAAAACCATGAGTAAGCTCATGACCGATTACTACACCGATGCCTCCATAATTCTCAGCATCGCTTGATGCTGCATCATAGAAAGGAGCCTGAAGAATACCTGCCGGGAATACAATCTCATTATTGAGCGGATTGTAATACGCATTGATTGTCTGAGGTGTCATGCCCCATTCTGTGCGGTCAACCGGCTTGCCCCATTTCTCAAGATAACGTTCCTGTGCCCATACGTTTGCATTGTGCACATTCTCCCAATATGAAAGGGCTGGATCAACATTGAGTTTTGAATAATCTTTCCATTTATCGGGATAACCGATTTTCACAGTGATGGCGTTAAGTTTCTTGAGAGCCTGCACTTTGGTGTCATCGCTCATCCAGGGAAGATGCAGAATATGTTTTCCCAATGCATTACGGAGATTCTCAACAAGACCCTCCATATATACTTTGGAACTTTCGGGGAAATATTGTTCTACATAAAGTTTGCCAATGCCTTCACCCATGATTCCCTCTGTTGTGCCGAGAACCTTTTTCCAACGGGGATGCTGTTTCTGAACCCCGCTGAATACTTTCTGGAATTCGAAAGATGCATCAGCAAAATCATCGCTGAGATAGGGAGTTGCAGAACTTACGTATTCCCAGAGATAAAGATCCTTTTTCTCTCGGTCACTGAGCGACTGCATGAGTTTATTTCCCTGAAGCACAGTGTTGGGATTAGTAACAATCAGTGTCTCCGGAGTCTGGATACCCATTGTCTCAACAAAAAATCTATCCCAGGGGAATGCGGGATACTGCTCTTTGAGCTGTGCCAAAGAACGTGGGTTATACATTGCCGGGATGTTACGGCTTTGCTCTCGTGTCCAGGTTGAATCCGCAATGAGTGTCTCGATCTTGAGCACATTCTTTGCAATTCTCTTTGAATCCTTCTTGGAATATCCTGCGAGCTGCATGTCTTTCTCAATAAGTTTCTCGTAAGCGGCACGCACCTCTTTATTTCTCTTATCATTGAGAAGATAATAGTCGCGATCTCCCAATCCAAGACTCGGACCGGTTACATACATTGCATAAACACGGCTGTTTGTAAGATCTTCCATCGGTCCGGCTCCAACAAGAGGAGACCCATAATTCTTATGCATCCAAAGGAAAAGATCTTCCATTCCTGATGCAGGTGTATTCTCTATCTTTGCAAGGTCTGCCTTGATCGGCTCCGCGCCAAGTTTGTTCCTACGCACAGAATCCATACCAGCCTCATAGAGAGTAGCGATCTTAAAGGCATCTGTACCGGGCGCAGGTTTTGTTGCAGCAAGACCCGTCACAATTCTGCGGACACGATTGTTGCTCGAATCGTTAAGGATATTGAACTGTCCATAACGTGAATATTCAGCAGAAAGAGGATGATTCTCTGTCCATGTTTTGTTCACGTGGTTGTAAAAGTCTTTCTTGGGAGATATAGATTTGTCTATACCTTTTGCGTCAAGACTTTTAAGATGCTCCTGGGCGGTCGCTCCGGTCAGAGCGACTCCCAGAAGTGCGCATGTTAAAATTGTTTTCAGTTTCATACTTATCTCTGTATTAATAATACTTCCAATATTTATTTTTGTGACAAAATTTTCAGATTTTTTATTATACCTTCTGCTTTCCTCTCTGTTTCAAGCCATTCAGCCTCCGGATCAGACGAGGCTGTAATGCCTCCTCCTGCGAACATGCACCATCGCTCACTCTCAAATGAGATGGAACGTAGGTTTACATAAAATGTAAATTCACATTCAGATACCATCGGTCCGCAAAAGCCTCCGTAATATCCACGTCCGAAATTTTCAAGTCGTGAAATCCTCTTCATTGACTCAATCTTGGGAAATCCGCATAATGCCGGAGTCGGGGAGAAGTCTCTGATAAATTCATTTAAATTTACAGGAGCCTTAATCTCTCCTTTTATCTCTGTCAGAATATGCTCAACAATTCCTGCAGCACGTGAAGATCTGGGAGAACAGACTGCGTTGATCCCTCGCCTTATAAAGCAATCACAGATATATTTCTCTACAATTTCCTGCTCTTTTATATTCTTCACGTCCCAGTTTCCGGCACTTCCGGCAGGTCGTGTGCCTGCAAGAGCATATGTATAGAGAACGTTCTCTTCATTTTTTAGCAAAACTTCCGGTGAAGCTCCAAGCCATGCGCCGGACTGAGGTGTATAGAAAAGAAAGACAAAAGAATTTGGGAAAGCGGAACAAAGGTTCTCAAAAGAAGTCTCGGCATCAATCGGGGAATTGGAACATATCACCTTTGCCGCTATCGTTTTTGACGAATGATCACCTTGCAATTCTGAAACGATAGTTTCTACTTCATGAGAATGTTCTTCTTTGGTTGTAGATGCAGATGGAAAATCAAAGAGATGATCTGAAGCATTATCACCTTTCAATAAATTATTAAAAACAGACCACTCTGCCTTGGTTAAACCTTGAATCGTGACAGGATCATGCGAATAAAGATCGAAGGGTGCTATTACAAATCCCGGTAATAAACCATCCTTCATTTCCCCTTGAAACATGAATATCCTTGTATCTTGAGGAAATCGATATGCACAAAAACTATCAAACATTGCTAATCTATTGCTTCAGCTTCAAAATCATATAGCTGATATCCCGTGATACGAGCTTTCAGGAATTCTCCGGGTTGTGCATTGCTCCCCTTGACATAATAATTCATGTCAACTTCCGGACTGTCCCATTGCGAACGACAGATTCTTGTCTCACCTTCGATCTCATCAACAAGAAGCAACACTTCTTTTCCGAGCATGGCTGCGTTCTTTTCTTCGTATATATCCGTCTGAATCTCCATTAAGAGATCAAGACGTCTTTGCTTCTCTTCCTCAGGAATGTTATCGTCAAGATTTTTTGCCGCCCAGGTGTCATCTTCTTCGGAATAGGCAAAAGCACCCATTCGGTCAAATTTTTGTGTACGCACAAAATCCAACAGTTCCTCAAATTCCGTTTCACCTTCTCCCGGAAAACCGACCATCAAGGTTGTTCTGATTTTTATCTCAGGCACTTTTCTGCGCATCTCGGCAATAAGATCTTCAGTCTGTTGCCGGGTGATGTGACGACGCATATTTGTCAGAACCTTATCCGAAGCATGTTGCAAAGCTATATCAATATACTTGCATACATTGTTATGTTTAGCCATCACCTCAAGGATATCAAACGGGAAATCAGAAGGATATGCATAATGTAGCCTTATCCATTCCACTCCATCGATCTCCGCCATTCTATCAATGAGTTCCGCAAGTTTATGAGAACCATAGAGATCAATCCCATAAGAAGAAAGATCCTGGGCTATCACATTAAATTCCTTTACACCTCGCGACACCAATTCTTTCGTTTCTTCAAGAATCTCTTCAATTGGGCGGGATGTATGGCGTCCTGTAATTATAGGAATGGCGCAAAACGCACAAAACCTGTTACACCCCTCTGAAATTTTCAGATAAGCAGAATGTGGGGGAGTGGTTATTTCACGTTCCCAGGACTTAGGTTTTGGTAATTCGGTAAGATCCGGCAGTGTTTCAATAAAACCATCCCAATCAAACTTACCAAGAATTATATCAATTTCAGGTAATTCATTAATCAGATCATCGCGATATCGCTGCGTCAGACATCCCATCGCAACAATCTTCCCGATTTCTCCATCCTCCTTTAATCTGGTAAGGTCCAGAAGCATTTCTATGGATTCTTCTTTTGCATCAGCAATAAATCCACATGTATTCACCACAACATATTCGCCACACGGTGATTCAGCATTATGAAGAGCTTCATATCCCTTAGCCTTCAAACGACGGATGATGCGTTCAGAATCAATCAGATTCTTCGAACACCCCATCGTTATTATGTCGACACGATTTTTAATCATCGATCAAATCACTTAGAGTGTGTTTTATATTGCCTCGCCGAAAAGAGTTTTTACAAACTCTTTGGCGTGGAAAATCTGAATATCCTCTTTACCCTCACCAAGTCCTATGTATTTAACAGGTATTTTGAACTGATCACTGATACCGATTACGACACCACCCTTTGATGTGCCATCAAGTTTTGTTATGGCGAGATTGTTAACTTCCGTTGCAGCAACAAACTGACGAGCCTGCTCAAATGCATTTTGCCCGGTTGAACCATCAAGCACCAAAAGAATCTCTTGCGGAGCATCAGGCACCACACGTTTCATAACATTTTTGATTTTTGTCAGCTCATTCATAAGTCCAACTTTATTATGAAGTCTTCCGGCTGTGTCAATGATTACGACATCAGCACCCTGAGCCTTTGCTGACGAAAGGGTATCAAATGCAACTGCAGCCGGATCGCTACCCATCTTCTGTTTAATAACCGGCACTCCGATTCTTTCACCCCATATATCCAATTGCTCAATAGCGGCAGCGCGGAAAGTATCAGCTGCTCCCAAAACAACTTTATTACCCGCAGCCTTATATTGGTAAGCAAGTTTTCCGATAGTTGTGGTCTTGCCGACCCCGTTCACGCCTACAACCATAATTACATATGGCATATCCGATGCCGGCACATGGAAATCTTCAATCTCTCTGCCATTCTCAGGTTTTTCAAGCATGTCAGAAATTTCATCACAGAGAAGTGCCCGGAGTTCGCTGCTTCCGACATATTTGTCTCTTGCAACTCTATCCTGAATTCTCTCTATAATTTTCAAGGTGGTGTCAACGCCTACGTCGCTTGTTATAAATGCTTCTTCAAGAGCATCAAGAACATCATCGTCTACCTTACTCTTGCCCGCAACAGCGCGTGTTATTTTGTTCCACACACCCTCTTTGGTTTTCTGAAGACCTTGATCAAGGGTTTCTTTTTCTTTCTTAGAAAATAGTTTGTTGAAAAATCCCATAATTCACTATAATATCGTGCGAATTTACAAAAAAAAGCTGAAATCAGCAATATTAAAATCAGAAAGTGTTAAATTTTGTTATAACTGATTATTAGATTAGAGTATGCTAAAACTTAAAATAGGAAAGAGGTTAATTTGCAATGCAAACAAACCTCTTTCCTGAATTTCTTGATAATAACTGATTTTATCCCATGGGAGCAGGCGCATAACCATCTTCAATGGCAATATAATGCTGATAGGGGTGATCACAACCCGGACATTTTGCAGGAGGTTCGGTCCCGACTACCGTATAGCCACAAACCAGACATTTCCATGTTACGGGTTTTTCACGTTTCCACATCGTGCCGCTCTCGATCAAGGCAAGCATCCGTTGGAATCTGTCATGATGAACTTTCTCTACACTCGCGATAGCCTCAAAATGAGAAGCAATGTCATCAAAACCTTCCTCTTTTGCGGTTTTTGCGGCTGCATAGTAGAATTCATATCCATCCACACTTTCCTCTTTTATGGATGTTCTCAGATTAGCGGCAGTGTCTCCAAGGAAACCGGCATCAACACCGGGATTACCAACCAATTCAGTATTCTCAAGCATCTTCAAGAACACTTTGGCATGGTGCAATTCGTTGTCAGCTGTTTCACGAAAGATTACTCCTACCGGAAAGTATAATTCTTTGTCAGCAATACCGGCATAAAACGTATAGCGAGCGAATGCCTGAGTTTCGGCAAGATAGGAATTAACAACATTCTGTTCTGTCTTCGTCCCCTTGATACTTTTTTGTGTGCTCATAGTATTTAGAGTTAAAAATGAAATCTACATAATTAACATATAAGCACATTAAAAGTTCACTCGCGTCTCCAGTTCACAAGTTTGCCCGACATCAGAGATTTGGAAACATCAATGATACGTTGATTCGAAGAACCGCGGAACAACAAGTCTGTATCTCTCAGAGATTTTACAAAAGGAGAGTCAACTATTACATCTATATGCTTCAGTATTTTGGAAAGATTGGAATCCTTGACGATCTGATCCCAAGTAAAACCTGTATATAACCATACATTCTTGCCCGACGCATGTATGCGGTCTGCAAACGAAACCATGAAATCTACATGGTAGAGCGGATCACCGCCCGTGAATGTTACGTCAAAATCCTCTTCCTCTACAATCTCCATCAGCTCATCAACAGACATGGGTCTGCCTGCGCTGAAATCCCAAGAC
>DAWBVG010000031.1:0-5154 GCA_052279865.1 Muribaculaceae bacterium | reverse complement strand
GTCTACAACCGTAAAATCGCGGAGCCAGGTGTTGACATTATCAGTGAGCACCTTGATCTCGTTTTCACAGGAATCTATCTGATGTTCTGCGGCTGCAATGGAATCTGCCAAAGAGTTCTTATATTCATTTTTTGCTTTCTCCTTGTCGGCATTGCCGCCCGCACAGGAAGCGAGCAGCATTGCCGGAAGAATAAATGATATGATTTTCTTCATCGAAAATTATACTATTAAGATTATGCAAGTGGCTGATGTGCATCACGGAGAAGGTCATTCACTGTTTTCACAGGGTTGAATGTTTCAGCAGGCACTTCAACAAGAATTGTGTTCCAGTCGCTCATCGCGCCGTTCCACAGACCGGGAAGCTCAAGGGCTTTGATTTCTACACCCTCACGGCTCTTTAAAGAGATGAAGCCTGTAGCTTTGTCGACATATTGCGGAAGATTGAATTTCTCCCCTTTGTAATTGCGGTTGGAAACAACGAGATCAACAGGATTGAAGTGCGTGGCTTCTTTCATCATTTTCATCGCCTCTTTATTCTTTGGATCAATCTGGGAGGCTTCGAGGATTTGCGGAGAAACAGTGCCGTCAGGGTTGTATGCGAGATACGGACCGCCACCGGGTTCTCCCTCGTTTTTAACCATTCCGCATACGCGTGTGGGACGATTAAGTTTTGCGAAGAGATAGGTGGCTTTTTCATCATCGCTCATGTTGTCTGCGCCATCATGGGTGATGCAAAGTACATTGCGTGTGAAGTGAAGCATCTCGTCGAGTTCATCTTTTGAGGGGGTGCTTTTTTCGAGTTTCTTGCAGTATTCGTTAATTTTTTGTTTTGTGGCAACGAGAATGCCTCCGATTATCTTCTTATAAAGCACAGTCGATTCGCGACGCTCATCAGGAACAACGTTGTCGATGTTTTTGATGAATATTACATCGGCATCAAGATCATTGAGATTTTCAATGAGTGCACCATGCCCACCGGGACGGAAAAAGAGTTTTCCGTTTTCACGATAAGGAGTGCCATCAAGATTGGAGGCGATAGTATCGGTAGAGGGTTTCTGTACGCTGTAGGTCACATCGAAGATAACGTCATATTTATGACCGAGATGTCCGGCTGCTTCTTCAACTTTTGCTATTACAAGCGGGAGATGCTCTTGGGAAACGGTGAAATGCACGTTTACCTTACGGTCTTTTCCTGCAGCATACATTGCTCCCTCCGCGAGATGTTCTTCAAGAGCAGCGCGGGATGTTCCGATCACTTTGTGGAACTGAAGAAGAGCTTTGGGTAAATAACCGTAGTTGAGACCTTCTTTGCCGATGAGTGCCTGAGCAATATCCTTATAGCGTTTTTCTTTTATAAGAGTATCAACGCTTTTATCGTAGAGCGAGAGGCAGATGAAATTGAGCCGGGGGAAGAACGCGAAATCTTCAATCCTTTCGAAGAAATGCTTCATGAAATCATTATCGGGTTTATCCTTCTTTCCGTTGACGAAAGAGAAAACATCTTTGAACATTCTTGAAGCCGCGCCACTTGCAGGAACCATTTTCATTACAATCCCACCTGCGGCGAGGAATTCATCCCAGCATTTCACGGCTGTTGCTTTCATATCGTCAGACAAAGCAGAGATGCCGTGTCCCACGGTTGCCGGAGCTTCAATTTTGAGATAGGGGAAACCTTCAGCGAGCATTGAGAGCTCTTCATTAAGTTTTTCTTCGGAAATACCTTTTTCATTCAGGGTCTCGATGTCGAGTTCTTCTAATTTCATTATATTCAATATTTAATGTTTAATTTTCAATGAGTAATCTCAGGAACGGATATCTGACTTGTAACCTCCCAGGTATGATATCCGCCACTTTTTCTATCGTAAGTGCAAATTTAGCATTAATTTTGAGATAATTCTTACAAGGCTTGCGAAATTGATGCTAAACTCCACATAATTTATACAAATTTACCCACCAATCAGTTTTATAGACTTTCTCCTCACAATCGAGTGAGAGCGATATAATGCTTGGGAAATAAAAAAGGGTTCCAGATGGAACCCTTTTTTTTGCGGAGCGCGAAGTGATTATTTCTTTGCGCGGTTGCCGTAACGGCTGCGGAATTTGTCCACACGTCCGGCTGTGTCGACGAGCTTCTGTTTACCCGTAAAGAAGGGGTGAGAGGAGCTGGTGATCTCAAGTTTTACAAGAGGATACTCCTTGCCGTCGATCTCGATAGTCTCGCGAGACGCAACCGTTGAACGGGTGATGAATGTCTCGTCGTTTGACATATCTTTAAATACCACCTCGCGGTATTCTTTGGGATGAATGTCTTTTTTCATTTTAGTAAAATACTGCAGTTAATTTGTTAAAAAATTTCTTGACAGGTCGCGATCCCGTCAAATGGCTTGCAAAGTTAATACTTTTTTTTGAGATGACAAAAGCTTTTTGTGAATGTGTAATGTGAAATGAGTAATGTTTAATTAGGAATTAGGAAGGAGGAATGATGGTGGCGCCACAACTTAAATTATCTCATGGGCTGTCTGTCCTGAATTGGTCTGCCGGAGCGATTTCTTCATTGGAGGATGAAACAGATATATCTCAGATAAAATGTCTTTTTTTCGGACTCCAGATTTTGTCGAGTCAAAAATAAGATGTAATTTTGCGTAACGATTTACGCAATTAGATACGCGATATGATTGAACTATTTGAGAAATCCGGTATTCTTAGCCTCGGCAGCCGACTTCGTTGGTTGTCGGATATGGTGACGCGTGAAGCCGGGGAGATATACAAATTGTATGGAATGGAAATCAAACCGAAATGGTTTCCTGTCCTATATATGCTTTTTAAAGGTAAAGACCATTCTGTCACAGGAATAGCCAAAGCGATTGGGCAGACACATCCGTCTGTGAGCAATCTTGTCAAGGATATGGTTGCCGCAGGATTGGTGGAGGAAACAAAAGATGGTACAGACCGGAGAACAACACTTGTGAGACTGACTAAGAAAGGTCTTGAACTGAAACCGCAATTAATAAAAGTAAGCAGGGATGTCAGGACAGTTGTTGCGGACATTGATTCAAAATCCACGCATAAATTATGGGCGGCTATTGACTATTGGGAGAACTGTATGGCTGAAAAATCATTGCTTTCAAGGGTTGCTGCCGAGAAAAATCGCCGTGAATCACGGACTGTCGAAATTGTGGATTATTGCCCCGACCATCTCGCAGTATTCAAGAGGCTTAACATCATGTGGATAAACAGTCATTGGTCTCTTGAACCGCATGACCTTGAGACATTATCCTCTCCTGAAGATTCAATATTGTCCAAAGGTGGATGTATTCTTGTTGCTCTTATAGATGGTGTGCCGATGGGAGTTGTTGCCCTTTGCCGTATGGAAAACAGTGAATATGACTTTGAACTGGCAAAACTTGCAGTCGACCCGGAGGTCCGTGGAACAGGACTTGGCGAGGCAATCTGTCGTGCCGCTATAGAGAGGGCGAAATCTCTTGGTGCAAGGAAACTGTTTCTTGAAAGCAACACCCTCCTGAAACCCGCAATCAATTTATATCGGAAATTAGGGTTTACCGAATTGAAAGAGTACCATCCCTCCTACGAGCGTGGGGATATACAAATGGAACTTATCATCAACGAATAGAAATATGTCAGTACATACACCTCAGAATAAAAAGATTACAACACGAAGCCTTATAGCCATGAAACAACGTGGCGAAAAGATTTCGATGCTGACCGCATACGACTATACAACCGCCCGGATTTTGGATGAAGCCGGGATAGACGCATTACTTGTCGGAGATTCCGCCGCAAATGTCATGGCAGGATACGAAACGACTGTGCCGATGACTGTTGACGAAATGATAGTTTATGCGTCGTCGGTAGTACGCGGAACCAGTCATGCGCTTGTGATTTGCGACATGCCGTTCGGTTCATACACTAACCCGGCACAGGGAGTTGACAACGCTGTAAAAATAATGCAACGCACAGGCTGCGATGCCCTTAAACTTGAAGGGGGTTGTGAAATCGCCGATACTGTAAGGCACATAATAGAAATGGGGATTCCTGTTATGGGACATCTCGGTCTCACTCCGCAGTCTATTCACAAATTCGGTGGATACGGGTTGCGGGCGAAAGATGAGAAAGAAGCGGACAAACTTCTTTCTGATGCCATGCTGCTTGAAGAGATCGGCTGCTTCGGAATTGTTCTCGAAAAAATCCCGGCATCATTGTCTGCAACTGTTTCCGAGCGCATATCCATTCCGACTATCGGAATAGGCGGAGGTATGTGCGACGGTCAGGTTCTTGTCGTGGACGATATGCTTGGAAAGAATGACGGATTCCGTCCTAAATTCTTGAGAACTTACGCAAACCTGCATCAAACAATGGTTGATGCAGCATGCAATTATATTACCGATGTAAAAAAGGGAGATTTCCCAAATGAGACTGAATCATATTAAGATGCTTAAAATCGTTGTAAAGAAGAACGACGCTGTAAAACGCACGTTCAAGGGTGTCAATCTCGATTCCCTTGCTGTTGGAGAAAAGTCAATGGTGACCAAAATGAACTATGTCAAGGGTAACTACGCCACCACTCACTGGCATCCGCACGAACAATGCGGCTATGTCATCTCCGGCAAACACCATCTTATTGTTGAGTGTGAGCCGAGGATAGATGTCATTCTGGAAGCGGGCGACAGCTATGCCATTCCCGGAAATACACCTCATTCTTTTGAGGTGATGGAGGATGGAGAAGTTGTAGATGTATTCACCCCTCAACGTGAAGATTACTTATAAATGACCCAACCGACACTATATAGAGAAATTGCAAATACTATCTCGCGGCAGATATCTTCCGGCACTTTGAGACCGGGAGATAAGCTGCCGTCCTTACGCACGATCAGCAGACAGTATGGTGTAAGCATCAACACAGCTATTCAAGCCTATCATCAGCTCGAAGCCGACGGATATATAAAAGCTCGGCCCAAGTCCGGGTATCTGGTCAACTTCACTCCGCTCAGGTTGACGCATCAATCGACCACGGACCCGGCTGCCTGCGACGAACAAAAAGAGGAGCGTGACCTTATCGGAAAAGTCTATTACGAAAAGGATGATTTTTCCGTTGTAAAATTCTCGCTGGGAATACCTGATGACAAAATATTGCCG